>JAPKAF010000082.1 GCA_028825365.1 Flavobacteriaceae bacterium
CTTGAGCTTCAGATCTAGCGATGTTAACTAATTTTTCTGCCTCTAATTCTTTAGCTTTTACATTAGCTACTTCCTTTTCAAGTGAATTTATTTTTGAATCTATTTTTGATCCCTTTTCTTCTAACCAAGCTGTTAATTTTGCTTCAGCTTCTTCTGTAGTTAGTGCTCCTTTAGATACTCCTCCTAACAAGTGATGCTTAAGCATAGCGCCCTTATATGATAAAATATTTCTAGCTGTGTGAGTAGGTTGAGCTCCATTTTGAAGCCACTTTACTGAACTGTCTATATTTAATTCTATTAATGGTGGGTTTATATTAGGATTGTAACTTCCTAATTTTTCTAAATACTTACCATCTCTTTTTGATCTAGTGTCGGCTGCAACAATCCAATAATAAGGTTTTCCTTTCTTACCGTGTCTTTGTAATCTAATTTTTACTGGCATAATAAATTAATTTATGGGGTTCTCGACCTCCGTTATTAATGAGAGCGCAAATATAATAATATTTTCCAATTCTAATTAAATCTTTTGTTTTTTTGTTTTACTTTTATATAAATATTAAATATTTATGAAAAAAATCACTTATATACTGTCTGTTTTTCTGATAATCTCGAGCTGCACATCAGAAATTGAATATAGAATTCCAGCTTTTCAGGCAACTATTAATGGTGCTAACTCTTGGGAAGCATCAGATTTTAATGTTACAACCAATGCATTAGGTGAAGGTATAATTACAGGTAGTGATTTTAATTCATCAATTAGCTTAAGATTTCCTTCCATTAATATAGGTGTTTATGACTTTAGAGAAAACATTATCGGTGAGGCTACTTATCAAGACACAATTCAATACTCTACTTTAAATGACGGAATTGCAAGTATTGCTTATTTTAGTGATGGTGAAATATCTATTAATGAAATAACAGAAGACTCTAAAATTAGTGGAACATTCACGTTTAACGCATATGATTCGTCTGGTCAGTCAACTGTTAATGTGTCTCAAGGAATTTTTTATCGACTACCTTTAATTCAAACAACAGATTAATTAATGTATTTAATATTTGATACAGAAACTACAGGTTTACCTAAAAAATGGAATGCCCCTATATCAGATATAAATAATTGGCCACGCTGCGTTCAATTAGCTTGGCAGGTACACGACAACCTAGGTAATTGCATAGAGAGTAAGGATTTTTTAATTAAACCAGAAGGATATAATATCCCATATGATTCTCAAAAGATTCATGGAATTTCTACAGAACTAGCAGAAAGCGACGGATACGAGTTGCTTGAAGTTTTGGCTCAATTTAATGAAGCAGTAAAAAACTCAAAATTTATTATTGGTCATAACGTTAAGTTTGATTTAAACATAATGGGTTGCGAGTTTTATAGACTAAATATTAAAAATAATTTAGAAGTTTCTAAAATTCTCGATACTTGTTATGAGAAAACTGCAACTTTGTGTAAAATACCTGGAGGTCGGGGCGGAAAATATAAGTTCCCTACCCTAACTGAATTACACTTCTATTTATTTTCATCATCATTTGCTGATGCACATAATGCTACAGCTGATGTTGAAGCAACAACTAGGTGTTTTTTAGAGCTAATTAGAATTGAAAATTACTCTCTACAACAATTAGAACAAACTGGGGAGTACTTTTCAGATTTTAAAAAACAAAACACATCATTAATTCAGCCAATCGGTATTAATCATGTTAATTTAAAAAAGAAGTCAGCTTTATTACTTGAAAAATTAACTAAGAACAATTTAACCCCTGGCCAGGATAATTTCAAAGTATCAACTGAGCTTCTAAATTCAAATTTTGCCCACCTACATAATCATTCTCAATTCTCCGTCCTTCAATCGACCATAAGTATTAAAGAGTTGATAAAAACTACCTCAAAACATAGTATGCCAGCTGTGGCTTTAACTGATCATGCTAATATGATGGGATCTTTTAGGTTTGTTAATGAAGTTAATAGATATAATAAGCAGATTTTAATTGACAATTCTGAACTATCAGAAGATGAATTAGACCAAAAAAAGTTTCCAATAAAGCCCATACTTGGTTGTGAATTTTTTGTTTGCGAAGATCATTTAAATAAGTCTTATAAAGATTATGGTTATCAGATAGTTTTATTAGCTAAAAATAAAAACGGCTATCAAAACCTAGCTAAATTATCATCTATAGCCTATACTAAAGGTTTTTATTACGTACCTAGAATTGATAAAAATTTAATTTTAGAATATAAAAAAGATATTATTGTTTTAAGCGGAAATCTATATGGAGAGATTCCAAGTAAAATACTTAACATTGGCGAAAAACAAGCAGAAGAGTCATTAATATGGTGGAAAAATAATTTTGAAAGCGATTTTTATCTCGAAATAATGAACCATAATCAAGAAGATGAAAAAGTTGTTAATGAGGTCATTAAGAAGTTTTCAAAAAACCATAAAGTAAAATTAATTGCAACAAATAATAATTACTATAGTGAGAAACAGGACGCAAATGCACATGATATCTTATTATGCGTAAAAGATGGGGAAAAACAATCTACTCCAATAGGCAGAGGAAGAGGTTTTCGATACGGATTACCTAACCATGAATATTACTATAAATCTTCGGATGAAATGAAGTCTCTTTTTGCAGATTGTTCTGAGTCTATAACTAATATTCAAGAGATTATTGATAAAACAGAGGCTTATACATTAGCTCGAGATGTTTTGCTTCCTAAATTTGAAATCCCCAGTGAATTTG
>JAPKAF010000045.1 GCA_028825365.1 Flavobacteriaceae bacterium
AAAATATCAGCATCAAAAAATATATTAAATATTTCATTTATTAAGTTTTATTTATTGGTTAAAGTTATAATATTATATCTAGTTGTTTTGTCGTCTCCCAATTTCCTCTAGTAAAATCAGGAAATTTTTGTGGCGCACCTTCTTCTGAAATAGATTTTCCGCTAAGTGGAGTTACTGCACTCCAAAAACATCCCTCATATACATTTTGATCTAATGGTAAACCATTTCTTAAACACTCAATTATTCTATATCTCATAATTCCATCCATCCCTCCATGTCCACTGTTTTTTGTGTCTTGATTTAATCTTTTATATAATGGGTGGTCATATTTTTCATATAACATTTCTAACTTATCTCCTTGAATCCATGAGTGATGATCTTTAGAAACTCCTTCAAAACCACCTTCTATTGCTACTCTTGTTGGGAAGCCAGCTAATGTTCCTTTTGTTCCTTGAACAAGATTATGACGAGTATAGGGTCTTGGGCTTGTTTCATCCCACTGTACCATTACCGTCCTTCCTATATTAGTTTTTATTATGGACGTATTTATGTCTCCATTTAAATAGTCTAATTTATTCCATTTATGATCGAAAGAATAATTTTTTTTCGCATACAGTTCTCTTCCTCTTGCTGGTGATGAATACGATATAATACTTTTAAATGAATCATCCGTCCTTCCTAAATTCATATACTGTGCAACTGGACCCAGGCCATGAGTCGGATATAAATTTCCATTTCCAGTTGCGTAGTGATGAGTTCTCCAAGAACCAGTGCCTCTTTCTTCTTGTGACATTTGAAACCTTAATTCATGAATGTAAGCTGCTTCAGCGTGAAGAAGCTCTCCAACAACTCCATTTCTACACATATTTAAATACATCAATTCATCACGACCATAATTCACGTTTTCCATCATCATACAGTGCTTTTGAGTTCTTTCTGATGTATCCACAATTTTCCACATATCCTTCAAGCTAACAGCTATTGGAACTTCTATAAAAGCATGAGCACCGCTTTCCATGGATTTAATAGCCATTGGAGCATGATTATTCCAGTTAGTTGATATAAAAACTGCATCCGGTTTTATTTCTTTTAGCATCAATTCCCACTTGTTTTCCTCTCCCCAATATTGTGCTATATTATTATGTCTCTCTCCTTTTCCTATTTCGCTAGCAACTTTTGAACTTCTTATGCAAGAATCTTCATATAAGTCACTAATTGCAACGACTTCAACACCTTCTAAACTGGCTAAAGAACTTAAATGACCACTTCCTCTAGCACCTAATCCAATAAATGCTACTCTAACTGTATCTAATTTAGGCGCTGAAAAACCTCCCATATAAAGCCCTTTTGAAATAGATTCAATATTATTGTCTGTACAACTTGCTAAAGTACTAGCCGCCGTTAAAGCAGCTGCGGACATTGTTGTTGTTTTTAAGAACTTTCTTCTATTATAATTTTTCATAATGGTCTAATTTAATAAAAATATGCGGTGACTTAGAGTTGTTTTTTTAAAACGTTAATTATTTAGAATCTTTTGATAATATTAAGGACAACTTGAATTAAAAAAATTATAAAATATTTTTATCTTATTAATGATAATTTTAAACAAAAAAAGCTCCCCATTTTCAGGAAAGCTCTTCATCGGTTTTCTACAAACCTCTTATAAACAATTAGTTTATAAGCAACACAACAGGTGCAAATATAGGTTATTGTAAATTAAAAAAGATTAAAAGCAAAAAATCCTGATTTTTATGATGATTTTTTAATTCCCTATGTTTATTGATCCAATCCCGTTTGTTGCCTCCCAGAAATTAAATGAAGAGTATTGATCCGCTCCCTTAAATGAGAACCATTCAGCTGCATCATTCATAGTTTTCCATTGACCGTCAGTAAGTGCTTTATCGGTTAATACAATAAGTAATAGGTCAAATTCTTTTTGAGATTCTAAAGAACTTGGGGATCTAACACCCAATAAGCTTTCTAATTCGTTTGGACCATAAGTGACTTTAGTATTTGCAGTAAAGTTGTATTTTGAACTAGAAGTAACAAAGGATGTGATGTTACTAAACAAATCAAATTGATTTACTGAACTTACAGGTGTCATTCCCATAAGATATAATTCTAATTCATTGTATGGAACGCTGTTTCCTCCATTGGCAAATGCTCCAAAAGGTTCAACAGAATACTGATTACTCCCTAAATCTTGTAAAGTGCTTTGCTTAAAACCTCCTAATTGACCTTTAGTACTTCCACCTGTAAAACCCCAATGTCCAGAATATGAATATGAGCTAAGTCCATCTCCAGTTCCTGATACGTTTTCTGTAGGCAATGCATAATTAGCCCAATTATGCATTAACTCGTGCAATGCAGGGCCATTTTGAAGAAAACCTAAACTAGATAATTGCATCACTGATTTTAATTTTCCAGTGGAACCGTAGGATGAAGAGTAATCATATATCCCACCCCCATTAAAAATTCCAGTAATCTTATTTGACACCCCTATATTTTTACCGTAATAGTTTATTCCTTCTGGAATTTTTTCTTCATTTAACACTAAAAAAATAAAATCATATTTATCCGAAAATTTTTTATAAATACCTTTAACTAAAGGTTCCCTGTACAAACCATCTGAAAATTGATCATTGCTTTTCCAGGCATTGTATTCATTAGTCGACATTAATAAAGAAGAAACTTTACTGCCTGAAGGAGTTGTTATTGAATCATTTTCTGAATCAATTTGAGAATCCTCGTCACTACTACATGACAAAATTGATATAGAAATTATTGTGATAAAAAATATTTTAATTAGTTTCATTATGATTAAGTTTTATTGGATTGTTAAAAGGAATCTTATTTTTAAACTATAATATATTAAAGATAAGGGTTTTATCTCATTAGTTATATTAAATTTTTCATTATCCCCTTTTTTGTTTCTCTAAAAAAAAACCCTCCTAATGGAGGGTTGATTTCGCGGTCTGGACGGGACTCGAATCCGTTTGTAATATACTTAGAGTTTTATAAAGTTTCTTAGAACACATGGTGTTCTAAAATTTTATGAGTTTTTAATTTTCTTAATAAACTTCAAATAATTCTGATTTAGAACACACTTTAGAACACACCCCTTTTTTTTGGTATTTCTAATTTTTGTTGAAAAAAATTAAAGTATTGATTGACAGTGTCTTAAAAACAAAAAATCCTCCAAATTGGAGGATGATTTTGCGGTCTGGACGGGACTCGAACCCGCGACCCCCTGCGTGACAGGCAGGTATTCTAACCAGCTGAACTACCAGACCTTGATTAGCGAGTGCAAATATACACTGCATTTTCAATTCCGCAAACAAATAAGCAAAAACTACAGTAAAGCGTCCAAACTTTCACAGTAAACATTTTTTGGAGATACCCCGACTTGTCTATTAACAAGCTCTCCTTTGTCGAAAATCAAAACAGTTGGAATGTTTCTAACTCCAAATTTTGCTGCAAATTCTTGATTTGAGTCAACATCTAATTTGCCAACAACTGCTTTTCCGTCGTAATCTTTACTAACTTCCTCAATAATAGGTCCCAACATTCTACATGGCCCACACCATTCAGCCCAAAAGTCTACCATTACTGGTTTTGTTGATTTCAGTACTAATTCGTCAAAATTAGCGTCATTTATTTCTAATGCCATAATTATTATTATTTATTCAAAAATACTGTTTTATAAATAACTTTTAATTTAATTTAAAGTGTAATTTTTTTTCTTTTATTGACAATATTAATTCCTCATTAATATCAATTTTATGATTCTCACTAAGCATGGTTAATTTGATTTTTTCGTTATTTTCGAAAAAAGAAAACTCTAACTGATGCTTTCCTTTGTGTTTGTTAAAAAGGTCCTTTAAGCTATCTGCCTTACCATCATCAAAATCATTTATATCTAATTGTAAAGTCAGTTTTTTTGCATTATTGGATAAAGTATCCTGAAGTTGTTGAAAAGATAAAAAATTAATTCTCGGATCTCCGGTTTTTCCAGTTTCTCTATCTCTCCATCCTTCTTTTACAATTAGCCTCATATGAACAAAATTGTTTTCAAAAAGGAAATGCTTAAACTTTAAATATTCCTCACCAAAAATTCTAAAATCATATGATTCTAGATAATCTTCCAGATTAAACCTAGCCCAACCTTTACCATTTTTTGAAATTCTATGCTCTACTTCACCCACAATTCCACCAATTCTTAACTCTTTATTTACCAACGGCTTTAAGTCCTTTAAAACTTCTAATGAAGCATTGCAAAAATGTTCCATTGGCAAGTTAAAATCATCTAAAGGATGTCCAGAAATATAAATTCCTACTACCTCTTTTTCTTGTTTAAGCTCATTAAGTGTAGCCCATGGTTCACATTCAGGAATAAAAGGTTCGTTTAATTGAACTTCATCAGAATTTTCAAACAGACTAACTTGAGCTGAATTCTTATTTTCTTGAAATTTCGATCCAAACTTTAAAGCTTTTTCAATAAAAGTAATCCCATCACCATTATCAAATAAATATTGAGCTCTGTGAACCCCTTTAAAAGAATCAAAGCCTCCAGCGTATACTAAACTGTCAAATGCTTTTTTATTAGCTGACCTTAAATCTATACTCTTTGTCAAATCAAAAATTGATTGATATTTCTTTTCTTTTCTTCCTTCAATTATTGCAGAAACTGCACCAGACCCAACTCCCTTAACAGCACCCATGCCAAACCTAATTGCATTATTATCGTTAACTGTAAACTTATAGAATGATTCATTTACATCTGGACCTAAAACTTTAATAGACATTCTTTTACATTCCTCCATGAAAAAACTCACCTGTTTAATGTCGTTCATATTGTTAGAAAGCACTGCCGCCATATATTCTGCAGGATAATGAGATTTCAAATACGCTGTTTGGTAAGCAATTAAGGCGTAGCATGTGGAATGAGATTTATTAAATGCATAAGAAGCAAAAGCCTCCCAATCTTTCCAAATTTTTTCTAATATTTCCCTTTCATGACCATTTGATTCTCCTCCATCTAAAAACTTTGGTTTTAGTTTGTTTAGTAATTCAATGATTTTTTTGCCCATTGCTTTTCTTAACAAGTCTGCATCACCCTTAGAAAAATTGGCAATTCTTTGAGAGAGTTGCATTACCTGTTCTTGATAAACTGTAATTCCGTAAGTTTCTTTTAAAAATTCTTCCATAACAGGAATGTCATATGTAATATCCTCCTTACCGTTTTTTCTATCAACAAATGATGGGATATACTCTAATGGTCCTGGACGATATAATGCATTCATAGCAATTAAATCTTCGAAAATTGTTGGCTTTAGGTCACGTAAATATTTTTGCATTCCTGCACTTTCGTATTGGAAAATACCCACAGTATCTCCTCTTTGAAATAACTCATAAGTTTTGTTATCATCCAGTGGGATTGTGTCAATATCTAAGACTATATCATGCTTATATTTAATTAATTTAACTGTATCTTTTATTAATGTCAAAGTTTTAAGTCCTAAAAAATCCATTTTCAAAAGGCCTGCACTTTCTACAACTGCATTATCATACTGTGTTACAAATAAATCAGAACCCTTAGCCGTAGCGATTGGAACAAAATTTGTAATATCATCAGGTGTAATTATTATTCCACAAGCGTGAGTTCCTACATTTCTAAGACTCCCCTCTAAAATTCTTGCTTGATTTATTGTTTCAGCTTGCAGATCATCTCCTCCAGACAACGACTTTAATTCCATGACATTAGTAAATTCTTCTGACCTTAAATCACTGTTTAGTCTTTTTTCATCCTTTTCAAAAATATCTTTAAGCTTTATGTTTGGAATTAACTTAGCAATTCTATCTGCATCTCCTAATGGAAGGTCTAGCACTCTAGCAGTGTCTCTTATGGAAGATTTTGCAGCCATTTTTCCGTAAGTAATTATTTGTGCCACTTGATTTGACCCATATTTTTCAATCACATAATCAATAACTTTACTCCTTCCTTCATCATCAAAATCAATATCAATATCAGGCATACTTACCCTGTCAGGATTTAAAAATCTTTCAAAAAGTAAATCATATTTAATAGGGTCTACTTTTGTTATCCCTAAACAATAAGCCACTACAGATCCAGCTGCCGAACCTCTTCCTGGGCCAACAGAAACGCCCATTTCTCCTGCAGCCTTTATAAGATCTTGAACGATTAGAAAATAACCTGGATAACCTGAATTTTTTATTACGTTTAATTCGAACAAAATTCTTTCGTTTAGTTCAAGATCTATTTTTTGATAACGCTTGTCTGCTCCTTTTAAGGTTAAATGTTTTAAATATTCATTTTCAATATCTTCTTTAGCTGACTTAGACTCATCTACAAAAATATCTGGAATTGTAAACTTAGGAAGCAAAACATCTCTAGCTAACTCATACTCTTCAACCTTATCAGTAATATTTAAAATATCTTGAATTGAATCAGGCATGTCTTTAAATAAAAATTTCATTTCATTTGATGATTTGAAATAATATTCTTGATTTGGCAATCCAAATCTAAACCCACGTCCTCTTCCAATTGGAGTAGCTTGCTTCTCTCCATCTTTTACACAAAGTAATATATCGTGAGCGTTAGCATCTTCTTTATTTACATAAAAAGTATTATTTGTAGGTATCATTTTAACAGAATGTTTCTGAGAAAATTTTATCAAAACCTCATTAACTCGTTCTTCATCTTCTTGACCATGTCTCATTATTTCTAAGTAAAAGTCATCTTTAAAAGAATCCTTCCACCACAACAATGCTTCTTCAGCTTGAACTTCACCAATGTTCAATATTTTACTAGCAACTTCACCATACATGTTTCCAGATAAAACTATAAGATCTTCCTTGTACTTTTCTACAATCTCTCTGTCCACCCTAGGCACATAATAAAACCCTTTTGTATAGCCTAAAGAACACATTTTAGACAAGTTTTGATAACCGTTTTTATTTTTAGCTAAGAAAATTGTTTGATACCCATCATCTCTATTAGATTTATCCAAGTGGTTTGAACAAATATTTAATTCACAGCCAATTATGGGTTTGATTCTTTGTAAATCAGAATCCTCAGAAATTTTACTATTATAATTCTTTATAGCTTTTATAAAATGAAAGCAACCCATCATATTAGCTCTATCTGTGATAGCAAGCGCTGGCATTTTATTTTCAGAGGCCTTGTTAATCAAGTTAACAATTCTAGAAGTAGATTGTAATACTGAAAATTGTGTGTTATTATGCAGGTGAACAAAAGGTAATAATTTTAATTCTTCTGGAATTTCTTTAATTATTTTTTTTTCAGAATTAATTAAAGAAGAAGAAACTTTTTTAATTTTTTCAGACTCTTTCTTTAAATTTAAATGTTTTATTCCTGCTAGAGAAACTGGAGAATTATCTGATGTTTTTATATTTTCAATTAGCTCTAAGTATCCTTTAAAAACTGTTTGATTTAAGACTCCTTTTCTTACTAATTCAAAAAACACTCGTGCCGTTGCTTCCACATCAGCTGAAGCGTTATGTGCTCCAGAAAAACTGTCATTAAACAACAATGTATATATTTCAACTAAAGTTGGAAATTTAAACTTACCTCCCCTTCCACCTGGCAGTTGACATACTTTTGCAGTTAACTCACTGCAGGTGTCTAAAACATCTTTCTTTGAAAGGTCTATTTCAGAACCAATTCTCATTAGCTCAGCACCTATTATATTAATATCAAATTTTACATTGTGGCCAACTAAAAAACCTGCTTTATTGTAATCTTCAATAAACAAGTTTAAAACTTCGTTAATATCAACTCCTATATTATTAGCTAAATCAGTTGAAATACCATGAATTTTTTCTGCTTCATAAGGAATGTTAAAATTTTCTGGACGGACTAGATAACTATGATTTGAAATTAATATTCCTTTAGAATCATGTAATTGCCAAGCCAATTGAACACACCTGGGCCAGTTATCTGAATCACTTAAAGGAGCATTCCATTTTTTTGGTAAACCAGTTGTTTCGGTATCAAAAACTAAAAACATTTATAATAAAAATTAGAAATTAAATTTAACCATCTTTTCTATTAAAAATTATAAGAATGAACTTAAAGTTATTAACTCATTTAGAAAAAATGTTTTTCATTTGCTAGTTTAGAAAAATAAATTACATTTGCACCTCATTAATAACCGGGGTTTAGTACCTCACAATTTAATTTGATATGGCAGTAAAAATAAGACTTCAAAGACACGGTAAAAAAGGCAAACCATTTTACTGGATAGTAGCAGCTGATGAAAGAGCTAAAAGAGACGGACGTTACTTAGAAAAATTAGGAACTTATAATCCAAATATAAACCCCGCATTAATCTCCCTTGACATAGATAAATCTGTGAGATGGATACAATTCGGAGCTCAGCCTACTGACACAGCTAGAACTATTTTATCGAACGAAGGAGTTCTTCTTAAAAACCATTTAATTAATGGGGTTAAGAAAGGAGCTTTAACAGACGAACAAGTAGAAGAAAAATTTCAAGAATGGATTTCTGAAAAAACATCTAGTGTAGACAACAAAAAATCGCAATTAGATAAAGAAGCAGATAATAAAAAGAAAAAAGCACTTGAATTAGAGAAAGAAGCTAGTGCAAAAAGAAAAGAAAAAGCTGAGGAAGCTTTAGCTGCTGAAGAAAAAGCGATTGCTGCTGAAGAAGCGCCTGCTGCTGAAGAAGCGCCTGCTGCTGAAGAAGCGCCTGCTGCTGAAGAAGCGC
>JAPKAF010000046.1 GCA_028825365.1 Flavobacteriaceae bacterium
TGAATGGTGGTCAGCTGAGGCCTCAAGTGAGTCTAATACAGGTCTTTATGATGATAGGTGGTCATTTAGTGAAACAGGAGTATTGTCTGTCAATACAGGTGAAGATGGTAGTATCTTCGGTAAAAAACCTGAAATAGATGCTGCTTTTGATCCAAATGGTAATGATTCGTATGATGCAGATAATGAGTTTAATGAGTATTTTAATTACCCTTTAACAAACCATACAGATCAATATATAGTCAGTAATGTCGGAGATAATGAAGAAACAATTACATTTAACAGTTATGGAAATTTAGGATTTTACACCGCACTAAATAGTCAGACTTATCAAATTATTTCAAGAACAGATAACACAATGAGTGTTAGAAATGTTGGTTCAGAGGGCAATTCTTGGTATAGTATTTTAACTACGGATGACCAACTATCTACAGTTGAATTAAATAATTTACTTGTTAGTATATTCCCTAACCCAACAAATACAGATTTTATATATATAAAATCATCAATAGCAGGTTATAAAAATATCGAACTATTTGATATTAACGGCAGAAAAATAATTCAAACTAAACTAAGTGGTGATAAGTTAAATACTGGTAAATTAAATAGTGGTATATACTTACTTAAAATTATGATTAATGGCCGAGTTAGTTTCTCAAAAATAATAGTTAACTAATAGCTGAAATTATTAATATATAATCTATGAATGAAATAAGAGTTTTTTCCCCTGCAACCGTGTCAAATGTTGCTTGTGGCTTTGATGTGTTGGGTTTTCCTCTAGAAAGTGTAGGTGATGAAATGGTAGTAAGAAAGACTACAAAAAAAGGTCTAGTAATTACTAAGATTGAAGGTTTTGAATTGCCTTTTGAGATTAGTAAAAATGTTGCCTCTGTTTCTGCTCAAGCACTTATTGATTGTATAAATCCAGATTGTGGTTTTGAAATCGAAATTTATAAAAAAATTAAGCCAGGAAGTGGCATAGGCAGTAGTGGTGCTAGCGCTACATCTAGTGTTTATGCTATAAACGAATTATTAGGAAGACCATTTAATAAACTTGAGCTAACAAACTTTGCTATGAAAGGAGAGTTTATAGCTAGTAATTCTGAGCATGCTGATAATATTGCACCAGCTATTTTTGGAGGTTTTAATTTGGTTAAAAGCTTACACCCTCTTCAAGTTTTACAATTACCAACTCCTAAAGATTTATATGTTGTAATTATACATCCTCAAATTGAAATAAAAACTTCTGAATCAAGAGGTATTTTACCCAAAACGGTTTCTCTTTCTGATGCTACAAAGCAGTTGTCTGAACTAGGAGGGTTGGTTCATGCTTTACACACTAGCGATTACGAGCTAATGAAAAATTCATTAAATGATCATCTTATTGAAAAACACAGAAGTAAGTTAATTCCACATTTTGATGAATTACAATCTAAATCTATTGCTGCAGGAGCTATCGGTTGTTCAATTTCTGGTTCAGGACCATCTGTTTTTGCGTTAACCAGAGGAAAAGATATGGCTATTAATGTTGAATCGATATTTAAATCTGTCTATTCAAAATCAAATATTAATTTTGCTACTTACGTGTCAAAAATTAGTTCTAATGGAGTAGTAACAATCTAAAATTAAAAACTTATGAATTATTATAGCCTCAATAAAAAATCCAAAAATGTTTCCTTTAAGGAAGCCTTAATAAGAGGTTTAGCACCAGATAAAGGATTGTACTTTCCAGAAAAAATAATGAAACTCCCTAATAGTTTTATTAATAACTTAAAAGATTTTTCAAATGAAGAGATTGCTTATGAATGTATTAAGCAATTCGTTGGAGAAGACATTCCTGAATCAGATTTACGTAAAATAATTAGCGATGTACTTTCATTTGATTTTCCTTTAGTAAAGTTAAATAGTCAAATCTCATTTCTTGAGCTATTTCACGGTCCAACTATGGCTTTTAAGGATGTTGGTGCTAGGTTTATGTCTAGGTGTCTTGCTTATTTTTTAAGTAATCAAGAAGAAAACAAACCTGTAACTGTATTGGTAGCTACTTCTGGTGATACTGGCGGGGCTGTTGCTAGTGGTTTTTATAAAGTAAAAGGGATAAAAGTAGTAATACTATATCCTAAAGGAAAAGTCTCTAATGTCCAAGAAAAACAATTAACAACACTTGGCGAAAATATAACAGCTTTAGAAATTGATGGAACTTTTGATGATTGTCAAGCGATGGTTAAAACAGCTTTTTTAGATAATGATTTATTAAATAAAATAAGATTAACATCTGCAAACTCCATTAATATAGCTAGATGGCTTCCTCAAATGTTTTATTTCTTTTTTAGTTATAGAGATTTAAAATTGGAACAAGGAGATAAAATAGCATTCTCAGTTCCTAGTGGAAATTTTGGTAATATATGTGCTGGTATGATGGCTAAAGAAATGGGTCTACCTATAGATAAATTCATAGCTTCAAATAATATTAACGATGTTGTTAATAGATATTTGAACACTAAAATATATGATTCAAAACCTTCCATTCAAACTATTTCTAACGCTATGGATGTCGGAGATCCTAGTAATTTTATTAGAATAAGTAATATATATAAAAATGATTTTAATTTAATTAAGGAAAGTTTATACACTTGTAGCTTTACTGATGATGAAACGGAAGAAGGAATTAAAGAATTAATTAGCGAGTTTAATTATATTCCAGATCCGCATGGAGCAGTTGGGTATTTAGGAGCCAAAGATTTTATAAAATCACATCCTAATTATAAATGTATAATACTTGAGACGGCGCATCCAGCTAAATTTTCAGAGGTTATAAATTTGTATACTAATAACTTAGAGATACCCTCTCAAATTATTTCTGTAATGGATAAGAAAAAAGAATCTATCAATATTGATAGCTATTTAGCTTTTAAAAACTATTTGCTAGATATATAGTTTTATATCATTGGAAGTTGTCCTTTTCCTTTTGTTGCTATGGCTATTTGTATTAATTTTGTTAAAAAACAATAATTTAAATGTCGGGAAAACCTAAGGTTACAAGATTCAAGGAAAGTGTTCTATCAAAATATCAAATTTACAATAGTGTATTTTTAACTCTACCCTTTGATAAAATTAATAAAACCGGCGTACTTTTACCTTTGTTTCATGATACATGCTCAAATGGGTTTAAAAACGGCTATGATCCATCTAAAATAGTTGAAGATTTCTTTATTAAATATCAAGGGAGAAGAAATGAAAAAAGTCAAATAGATCTTCTATTTAGATTTATACAATATATAGAAAGACAAGTAGTCCTTTTTGATGCAATTGAAGATGCCTCTTTTCCAATTGTAAATAACATGGATGGGATAGGGACTATTCGGAACTTAAAAGAGTCTGCTTTAACAGAAGATAAAATACAAGAATTAAAAAATTATATTGAAGATTTTAATGTTAAAATAGTATTAACTGCTCACCCTACTCAATTTTATCCTGATAATGTTTTAGGGATTATTACAGATCTTACTGAGGCCATTAAAAATAATAAACTAATTGATATAAAAAATTATCTTACTCAATTAGCAAAAACTTCATTTTTTAAGACAGTGAAGCCTACCCCTTATGATGAAGCAGTAAATTTAATATGGTATTTAGAAAATGTTTTCTACCATTCCTTTGGAGACATTTATAATTATATAAAAGAAAATATTTTTAATAACAAAGATTTTGAAAATAATCTAATGAGCATCGGCTTTTGGCCGGGGGGAGATAGAGATGGGAATCCATTTGTTACTCCTGAAATTACTTTAAAGGTAGCTGATAGATTAAAACAAACTATTGTTAAAAATTATTATAAAGATGTTAGAGAATTAAAGAGAAGACTTACTTTTAAAGGAGTAGAAGACAAGTTAATTAACATTCAAGATAAACTGCATGAATATGTCTTTTTAAGAAACTCTAAAAACACATTTTCCTCAAAACATCTAATGGATAGTTTACAGGAAATCAAACTAATAATTATTAAGGACCACCAATCTTTATACTTGAACTTATTGGATAGTTTGATAAATAAAGTAAAACTATTCGGCTCTCATTTTGCAACTATGGATATTAGACAAGATAGTAGGGTGCATAACAATGTATTTAATGAAATAGTTAAAAGTTCAATTAAAAATAAATTAGATCTTTTTCCAAATAATTACTTTGAACTTATTGAAACTGAACAAATTGAAATCTTATCGAAAGTAAAAGGTTGTATAGACCTTTCAAATTTCTCTGACAAATTAGTATTGAACACTTTAAATACTATTAAGGCAATTAAAAAAATCCAAACTACAAATGGAGAGAAAGCAGCTAATAGGTATATTATTAGTAATAATAAAACTGCTTTAAATGTAATGCAGTTATATGCAATGTTGAAGTTAGTGGCTTTTGATGAAGAGTTAACTATTGACATATGTCCTTTATTTGAAACAATTGAAGATTTAGAAAATGCCTCGGATGTAATGAAAACTTTATACACAAACCCAATTTATCTAGCTCATTTAAAAAGCAGAAAACTTAAACAAAACATTATGTTAGGTTTTTCTGACGGCACAAAAGATGGAGGATATTTAATGGCTAACTGGGCTATTTATAAGGCAAAGCAAATGCTTACTAGTATTTCCAGAAAATATAAAGTAGATGTTATATTCTTTGACGGTAGAGGAGGGCCACCAGCAAGAGGTGGTGGAAAAACACATAAGTTTTATGCCTCTCTAGGGCCTAGCATTGAGTCTAAAGAAGTTCAGCTGACTGTTCAAGGACAAACAATAAGTTCTAATTTTGGAACATTAGATTCTTCAAAATATAATGTTGAACAACTTATGAGTTCTGGTATTTTAAATAAACTCAATGAAACTGATTTAACAATTTCTGAGGACTGTTTTGAAACTATGGATCACATATCTAAGATTAGCTATGAAGCATATGTTAATTTTAAAAACCATCCTAAATTTCTTCCATATTTAGAGCATATGAGTACTTTAAAATATTATTCGAAAACAAATGTGGGAAGTAGACCCTCTAAAAGGAATTCTGATGATAAACTAATATTTTCAGATTTAAGAGCAATTCCATTTGTTGGCTCATGGAGTCAATTAAAGCAAAATGTTCCTGGATTTTTTGGAGTTGGTTATGCACTTAAACATTATGATGATCTTGGCGAGTTAAGTAAAATTAAAAAACTCTATAAAGAGTCTAGTTTTTTCAAAACTTTAATTGAAAATAGTATGATGTCTCTATCTAAGTCTTTTTTAGATTTAACTAAATATATGTCTGATGATGAAGAATTTGGAGACTTTTGGAATATAATTTTTAATGAATATAATACAACTCTAGAAATGCTTTACAAATTAACAGGGTCTAGAAAATTAATGAGTGAAGAGCCTGCGGGAAAACTATCTATAGAGGCTAGAGAGTCAATTGTATTGCCATTATTAACTATACAGCAACATGCTTTAAAGAAATTACAGGAATTAAAAAAAGATCCTATAAAAAATAAAGATGAAATTATTATTTATGATAAGATTGTAACTAGATCTTTATTTGGTAATATTAACGCTAGTAGGAACTCTGCCTAGTCAATCTTTATTTTTGAAGCAACCTCTTTTGCTTTTTTAACTAATATGGAAGTATCTTCCGATCCGTAAGCCAAAGCAACTGCCATTCTTCTATGTTTTCTAGTTGTTGGTTTCCCAAATATCTTAAAGTCCGTATTTTTATAATTTGCTGCTTCTTCCAATCCAGATATTATTGGAAATTCACTACTTTCATTATCAGCGAGAACGACTGCAGATGCTCCATTTCTAATAAGAGGTATTTCCACAACAGGAATTCCTAATATTGCACGGGCATGTAATTCAAATTCTGAGTAGTTCTGTGTACCAGCAAGGGTTACCATTCCTGTATCATGAGGTCTAGGTGATAGCTCTGAAAAGTATACGCCATTTTTACCAATAAAAAATTCAACTCCCCAAATACCATTTCCCCCTAGTGCCATTGTTACTCTAGCTGCCATTTTTTGAGCTGTTTTTAAATGAGTATTCTCCATTTTCATAGGTTGCCAGCTCTCTTGGTAATCACCTCTTTCTTGTCTGTGTCCAATCGGTGGGCAAAATAAAGTGTTGTTATTATTTTGAGTAAGAGTTAGTAGAGTTATTTCATAATCAAATGAGATAAACTCTTCTACGATTACTTCCATTAAGTCTCCTCTAGAGCCTTTCAAAGCCTCTGTCCAAGCTTTTTTAATATCAGCTTCACTTTTAATCACAGACTGCCCTTTACCGGATGATGACATTAATGGTTTAACTACACACGGAAATCCTGTAAATTGTACTCCCTCAATAAGCTCTTCATAAGATGATGCGTACTTATATTTTGCAGTTTTCATACCTAATTCTATAGCTGCTAGGTCACGAATAGACTTTCTATTCATAGTGAAATTTGCTGCTTTTGCCGAAGGGATTATAGTATATCCTTGTTTTTCATATTCATAGAAACGTTCTGTTCTAATACTTTCTACTTCTGGAACAATAAAATCTGGTCTATGTTTTGCAACAATTCTATCTAATTCGTTACCATCTAACATATTAATTACTTCAAATTCATGTGCAACTTGCATAGCAGGAGCATTTTTATAATTATCTACTGCAACTACATACTGCCCTAACCTTTGCAAAGCAATTACAACTTCTTTTCCTAACTCACCAGAACCTAATAAAAGTATTTTATTTCTCATATTACAAACTTAATAAAATTATAAGAACCTCTTATAAAGCATGTAAATTTTGTATCATATACAATTTATAAAAGTATCTTTGGTAAAAAATTATATGCATAAGGCTGGTTTTGTAAATATTATAGGAAATCCAAATGTTGGAAAATCTACTCTAATGAATTCATTTGTTGGAGAAAAGCTTTCTATTATAACTTCAAAAGCTCAAACTACAAGACATAGAATTCTAGGGATTGTAAATGGTGATGACTTTCAAATGGTTATTTCTGATACCCCTGGGATTATAAAACCTGCTTATGAACTTCAATCTTCAATGATGGATTTTGTAAAGGCTGCGTTAGATGATGCAGATGTCTTAGTTTATATGGTTGAAATTGGAGAGAAAGACCTTAAAGATGAAAAGTTTTTTGAAAAAATTATTAACTCTAAAATACCTGTTTTATTACTAATCAATAAAATTGATATATCAAACCAAGAAGAGCTAGAGGAATATTCACAAATGTGGAAAGAAAAAGTTCCAAATGCCGAGATATACCCAGTTTCTGCCTTAAAGAATTTTCATATAAAAGAAGTTTTTAATAGAATAGTAGAGTTGCTCCCTTTATCTCCACCTTTTTACCCTAAAGATCAACTTACCGACAAACCGGAGCGATTTTTTGTAAATGAAATAGTGAGAGAAAAAATTCTTAAGTATTACAAAAAAGAAATTCCATATTCTGTAGAAATTTTAACCGAAGAGTTTTTTGAAGAAGAAAAAATTATTAGGATTAGATCTGTCATAATGGTAGAAAGAGAAAGTCAAAAAGGCATTGTTATTGGCCATAAAGGTGTTGCTTTAAAAAGAGTAGGTACACAGGCTAGAAGAGATTTAGAAGCATTCTTCGGCAAACAAGTTCATATTGAACTTTATGTTAAAGTCAATAAAAATTGGAGAAGCAATCAAACCCAACTAAGAAGGTTTGGTTACAATAATTAAAACATTTTTCTATTTTTTAAAATCATAATCACTATTAGTTAAAATTCATTTCTATTTTTTAAGTATATATTAGCTCTATTATTAACTTATAAACTATAAAAATGAAAAAATTAATTTACTTATTATTTTTTGTTACTACTTTTTCTTTTTCTCAAAATGCATTCACGGAATACCAATTTGAGGCAAAGGTAGGGACTGAAACAGCTATTTTAGCATTAACTGATGAATTCTTTGGAGACGCAGAGTTTAAATCTGGTGGTATCAATATTGAAGCTATGAGCATTGGAAATGTAAACGCTTCACATAGAATTGTATTTTACGGAGATCCTGCAAATTGGGGAAGGAGTGATTCGTTATCAAATGAAGATAAATGGGAGCTTTTTCTTCAAAAACTAAATCATCATATTGAAAAATGGACTCATAGTTCATCTGGAAATGTAATTAGTTGGGTAGGAGAAAATGATGACTACAAGTATGTTCAAATTTATGATTTTAAGGCAAGTGACCCAAGTGCATTCAAAGCAGCTCACGATAAGCTTGTTAGTGAAATGTCTCCTACATTTAAAGGTGAGATTGGATTTGGAAGTTATGAAATTGGAGGTTACAAAGGAGCTTCGCATTGGGTAGCTATCTCTGCAAATAACTGGAGTGATTTAATTGTAACCAGAAGAAACATGAAAGAATTATTAAATAAAGAATGGGAACAATACTATAAAAATCGAGGAACTGTAGAACATATTAGAAATTACACAGCTAATACAGCTAAAAGATATTAATATTTTTATATTACAATTAAAAAAAGCGTCTTTTTAAAAGACGCTTTTTTTTTGAGAAAACATTAAAAGTTTAGCTAATAGTTGTATTTAATAAGTCAAGCAATCAAAATAAA
>JAPKAF010000012.1 GCA_028825365.1 Flavobacteriaceae bacterium
ATGGAAAGAGAAATTTGTAAAATACTATCATTCATTAATAGTTTGCATTTCAACTAAGTTGTGATATAGCCCTCTTAGTTTCATTAAATCATTATGATTGCCTTTTTCCATTATGGACCCTTTATCAAGTACAATAATATAATCGGCGTTTTTGATAGTCGAAAGTCTATGAGCTATAACAATTGATGTCCTATTTCTCATCATCTTTTCTAAAGCATCTTGTACAAGTTTTTCACTTTCTGTATCTAAAGCAGATGTAGCTTCATCTAGAACCATAATAGGAGGGTTTTTTAATACTGCCCTAGCAATACTGATTCTTTGTTTTTGACCACCTGACAACTTGTTTCCTGAATCTCCAACATTATGGTATATACCTTGCTCTAAGTCTTTAACAAACTCCCATGCATTTGCGATTTTTAAAGCATTAATTACTTCTTCATCTGTAGCATTGTTTTTCGCTACAATTAAATTATTTTTAATAGTGTCATTGAATAATATTGAGTCTTGAGTTACTAAGCCTATTAGATTTCTTAGACTCTTTTTTGTAACATTTTTAATATTTATATTGTCAATAGAAATCTCACCTAGATTAATGTCATAGAATCTATTTACTAAGTTAGCTATAGTAGACTTACCGCTTCCAGATTGACCAACTAAAGCTAGTGTTTTACCTTTTTCTAATTCAAAACTAAATTCTTTAATTACTTTATCAGTCTTGTAGCTAAAACTTATGTTATTAAATTGTATTGATTTGTCAAATTGTGAAATAACCTTATTGTTTTTGGGATCACTTACAATTGATTTATTCTCTAAAATCTGAATTACTCTTTCTGCAGCTGCATTGCCTTTTCTAACCTTGTAACTTGCTTTACTAATTGCTTTAAATGGAGTTAGGATATTATAGGCTAATCCTAAAAAAACCATAAAGGAACTCGGATCTAATGTTTTATCCTCCAAAACCATCTGACCTCCATACCAAAGTAAAACAGTTATTGAACAAATACCTAAAAACTCACTAATTGGTCCAGCAAGATTTGTCCTGTTTAGTAAGCTATTTGAGTAATTATAATATTTTTTTGTTGAGTTATTAAACTTCTGTTTAAATAAATTTTCAGAAGTAAAACTTTTTATGATTTTCAAACCATTTAAAGTTTCATCAACAAGAGATAAAAATAGCCCTTGTTCTTTTTGAACTTTATTTGATTTTTTCTTTAAGGATTTACCAATAAATGATATAATTAGTCCAGAAATAGGAATGAATATAAATACAAAAATCGCAAGTTTACTATTGATAAGGAGCATGGATATCAAAGTAAAAAGTATCATTAAAGGTTCTTTTACAATTAATTCTAATATTCCTAAAAAAGATACTTGAAGTTCGATAACATCTGATGATATTCTTGATAAGATATCTCCTTTTCTTTTTTCTGAGTAATAAGAAACTGAAAGCTCTGTAATCTTATCATACAAATCATTTCTAACATCCTTAATAACTCCGTTTCTGAGATATGTAATAAAAAACAAAGACAAATAATTAAATATATTTTTTAATAAAAATGTAATTACAATAATTAATATCATAAAAATTAAGACATCATTACTGCCTTCATTTTTTTTCATTGTAACATAGAAATTTAGATAATCTTCTCCATAAGAAACTAAATCTACAAATCCACTCCATACAGGAGCTTCTTGTAAAGTTTTTGTTTGATTAAAGAGCACCTTTAACATTGGAAATAAAGAGATCATGGATAACGTACCAAAAAAAGCATAAAAAATATTAGA
The DNA here is from genome assembly GCA_028825365.1 of Flavobacteriaceae bacterium. GTDB lineage: Bacteria > Bacteroidota > Bacteroidia > Flavobacteriales > Flavobacteriaceae > SGZJ01. Next base: position 1,786 of record JAPKAF010000012.1, read on the forward strand.
GATAATATTTAGTATAGCAAAATGCTTATATGGTATTGCATATTTTAGTATTTTTTTAAAATATTCCATTAATTTATCTTCAGATCTGAAATTATTCGATTAATCTTTAAATTTAGTTTGTGTTCGTGATCAGCATATTTTTCTTTCTTAATTACCTTTTCATTAACACTAATATAGAACTTAATTTTTGGTTCGGTTCCACTAGGTCTTAATGCTACTTTTGTACCATCGGCAGTTGTAAAAATTAAAACATTTGATTGTGGTAATAATATTTTTGTTTTTAAATTATCAATGGTGTTAATAGACTTGGAAGTTGAGTAGTCATCTATTTTAATAATTTGTGACTTATCAATTTCTTTTGGAGAATGATTTCTGAAACTCTCCATGATACTATTTATTTCTTTATTACCGTTAATTCCTTTTTTTGTCAATGAAACTAGTTTTTCCCTAAAAATACCGTGTTTCATATGTATGTCTTGCAGTTTTGAATACATGCTGTCTCCTTTGCTTTTTAATTGTGCTGCGATTTCACAAGCTAGTAGAGTGGAGGTAATTGCATCTTTATCTCTTACAAAGTCACCTACCATAAAACCAAAACTTTCTTCTCCACCTCCAATAAAATCTAATTCTGGATGATCTTTAATCATTTTAGCTATCCATTTAAAGCCTGTGAGTCCTAATTTACATTCAATATTATAATAGTTTGATATTTTATTAATCAACGGAGTAGATACTATTGTAGAACCTATAAATTGATTGCCGTTTAATTTATTTTCGTTTTTCCATTTTTCACACAAGTACTCTAATAGTATGGCCATAACTTCATTACCATTTAATAGCACCAGGTCATTGTTTTTATCTCGAACTGCTATTCCAAGCCTATCTCCATCTGGATCTGTACCTATGACAATATCTGCTTTATGTTTGTAGCCTAGCTTAAGCGCCATATCTAAAGCTTCAGTTTCCTCGGGATTTGGAGATGTTACAGTCGGAAAATCTCCATCAGGGACCCTTTGTTCCTCTACTATAAATACATTATTGAATCCGGCTTTTTGCAAGACATCTGGCATTAAAGTTATTGATGTTCCATGCAATGAAGTAAATACTATATTTAGTTTATTTTTTATATCATTATTATCAGATAACTTACCACTTTGAATACTATTTTCAATAAATGCATCATCAACTTCTTTATCAATATATTTTATTAAATCACTATTTGATTTGAAATTTATTTCCCTGTAATTAAGTTTATTAATTTCCTCTATTATATTTTTATCTTCAGGCGGTACAATTTGACCTCCATCTTCCCAATAGACTTTATACCCATTATATTCAGGTGGGTTATGAGAAGCTGTTAAAACAATTCCACATTTACAGCTTAAATATTTTAATGCAAAAGATAATTCAGGAGTAGGTCTTAAATCACTAAATAAATATACTTTAATGTTATTAGCAGAAAAAACATCCGCAACAACTTTAGCTAATTCTTTGCTGTTATGCCTACAATCATAAGCAATAACTACTGAAATATTGTTTTTAAATATTTTGGTTAAGTAATTGCTAATCCCTTGCGTATTTTTACCTAATGTGTATTTATTTATCCTGTTAGTGCCAGGTCCCATTAGGCCTCTCATTCCTCCAGTTCCAAATTCTAAGTTTTTATAAAAACTATCCTCTAGTTGATCTTTATCCTCAATTAAGGATTTAGTTGCTTTAATAGTAACTTCATCAAAGGGTGGCTCTAACCATTCTTGAAATCTTTCTTTATAATTCATTATTTACAGAGTATATTTTTTATAAAATTAGTTAACTGAGATTATTTAAATGTAAAAATGTTATTAAACTAATTTTCAATAGTAGTATCGATATTGTAATGTTTTTTACTTTGATTATTTCTAGTCATCATTTCGCCTAAAAAACCAGCAACAAAAAACTGACTTCCAAGAATCATTGTTGTTAAGCTTATGAAAAATTCTGGTCTTTCAGTTATTAATCTACCGCTAGGGTTGAAATATACTTTATCAATTCCTAAGTACGCTGCAAATGCAAACCCTATCATTAACATTAAAGCCCCTATGGTTCCAAAAAAGTGCATTGGTCTTTTACCAAACCTTGACAAAAACCATATTGTCACAAGATCTAAAAAACCGTGAGTAAATCTATTCATACCGAATTTTGTTTGACCATATTTTCTAGGTCTATGTTTAATAATTTTTTCTTCAATTTTAGTATACCCTTCATTGCTAGCTAGTATGGGTATGTATCTGTGCATTTCCCCATATACATTGATGTTTTTTACGACTTCATTTTTATAAGCCTTTAAACCACAATTAAAATCGTTTAATTTTATGCCAGAAGTAAGTCTAGCGCAAAGATTAAAAATTTTAGATGGGAGATTCTTTGTTAATACTGGGTCGAATCTTTTTTTCTTCCAGCCAGAAACTATGTCAAGATTCTTTTCTGTAATTAAATTATACATTTCTGGTATTTCTTCAGGATCGTCTTGTAAATCCGCATCCATAGTAAAAACTACTTTTCCCTTAGCAATATTAAATCCAGCGTGTAGTGCTTGCGATTTTCCGTAGTTTTTTAAAAACTTTATCCCTTTAAATGATTTATTATTAAGACATATACTTTTAATTATATCCCATGAATTATCATCACTCCCATCATCAATATATATAGTTTCATATTTAAATGAACTTTTTCTCATAACTGAATCTATCTTAAGACTTAGTTCTTTTAAAGATTCACTTTCATTTAATAATGGGATTACAATAGATATGTCCATTAAGCCTCTGTTTTATCTCTTTTAAATATCAATGAAGTTAAAAGACCTATGAGTGAAAAGAATACAAGGTTTCCAACATATTGCATAGCTATAGAAGATAAAGAAAAATTACTCTTTTTTGAGGCTTCGTCCATGCTTAATGCGATCATATCACTTGACAATCCGAAACCTTCTAGCATTTCTTTTGTCATTATGAGCATTTCTTCGTCTAAAACTTTTGCAGCTTCAGGATCTATTATTACAAATACTAAAACTGTGGTTAAATTCCCTAACAAATATCCTACAGCAATAGCAATAAAATAAGATGTGAAGGCTTGTTTAAAAGAAGCGCCATTATTGATTTTTCTAGATTGAATTGTAGAGTAAATCCCTGCACAAACAACAATTATAAAAAAAAACCCTCCAAACATTGGGTTTAGAAATAATTTAAAATCTATAGCATAGACCAATATTGTTGATAATGCTAGTATACCACCTAATTTATACCCTATTTCTATTGATAGATTTTTCATGTTAGTTTCCATACTTTTAATTTATTATTAAAAACAAATATAACAAAAGCAATTTCTTCTGTAAATAAACTTAACATTATATTGTTATATATTAAAAAAATATCTAGATTTGCACCTCAAAATTAAAAACATTTAACGATGAAAAAAGACACTCATCCTAAGGATTATAGATTAGTAGCATTCAAAGATATGTCAAACGATGATGTATTTTTAACTAAATCAACTGCTAACACAAGTGAAACAATTGAACACGAAGGTGTTGAGTATCCATTAGTTAAAATGGAGATTTCAAGAACTTCTCATCCATACTACACTGGTAAATCTAAATTAGTAGATACTGCTGGTAGAATTGATAAATTTAAGACCAAATACTCTAAGTTTAAGAAGTAAACATACTTTAAATTTTTATTTTATTAAAGTCTTTCATCTTTTTGAAAGGCTTTTTTTTATTTTTACATAAAAGATAACCCATGAATTATATATTATTTGATGGACCTAGTAGAAATAATTTACTTCCACTAACCTATACAAGACCCGTTGCAGAGATTAGAGTAGGGGTATTAACAATTCGAGAGAAATGGGAGACTTTTTTGCATTCAACTATTACTTCAATTACTGAAGATTATCTTTCTGATAAGTTTCCAATGGTAGAGTTTGAGGAAAATATTTTCATTAATGCTTCTTTTTTGCCAAACCCAGAGCTAGTTAAATTAATATCTAACTTAAAACCTAATGAGTCAATTAATTCAGGTGATAATTTAATTGCTTTTTATTCAAATCAAAGTCAAGAAGAAATTGATTTAGACTCTTTTACAAAAATAGATTTCACGACTTCGTTAATGCAAATAACTTGTTTGACAGATATATTTAAAATTAATTCCTTAGCCATTAAAGCTGATTATGATTTGATTACTAATAACAGGGTTTCATCAAAGATATCTAGTACTAATAATTTAATTCACCCTGAAAATATTTTTATAGAAGATGGTGTTAGTATGGAGTTTGTTACTTTAAATGCAACTGATGGACCAATTTATATAGCTAAAGACTGCGAGATTATGGAAGGTTCATTAATTAGAGGCCCCTTTGCGTTATGTGAAAACTCAATATTAAAGCTTGGGTCTAAGATTTATGGAGGGACAACTATTGGTCCTTATTGCAAAATAGGAGGTGAAGTTACTAATTCTGTTGTTTTTGGTTATAGCAATAAAGGGCATGATGGTTATTTAGGTAATTCTTTGATAGGGGAGTGGTGTAATTTAGGAGCTGACACAAACACATCTAATTTAAAAAACAATTATGCAGATGTTAAGATATGGAATTATGAAGAGGACAAATTTTTAACAACAGGAGAACAGTTTTGTGGACTTATAATGGGAGATCACAGTAAAAGTGCTATAAACACAATGTTTAATACTGGAACCATAGTAGGCGTTTGTTCTAATATTTTTGGTTCTGGTTTTCCAAGAAATTTTATACCAAGTTTTTCTTGGGGTGGAAATAAGGGTTTTGCTGAATATAATATTGATAAGGTTTTTGAGGTTAACTCAAAAGTTATGAAGAGAAAAAAATGTATTTTTTCTGAAAAAGATAAAGCAATTTTAACTCATTTAAAAACTATTACTAGTGCTTATCGATCTAATTTTTAGTAACCTTTCTTAAATCTAAAATATTTATTGGGTTAACTCCTAAACCTTTCACATTTTTATGAGTAAACCTAATTACTTCGTCATAGTATAATGGTACAATAACGGATTCATCCATTATAATTGAATCCATTTTTCTATATAAAGATTCTTTTGTTTTTTGATTTTTTTCACTCAATGACGATTCATATAAATTATCATAAGTATCATCTGAAAAATGAGTATAATTTGGGCCAGATGGTGCTAAATTTTTAGAATAATATAGGGATAAGTAATTTTGCGCATCTGGATAATCTGCAACCCAGCTAGCTCTGAAAAAATCTAATTTTCCATTAGCTTTAGCTTCTTTTAAGGAGGAAGCGGGTATTACATCAACAATAATATTAACTCCTATTTTTTCAATTTCTTTTTGAATAAATTCACAAAAAACTAAATAATTACTTGTGGTTGTTAGTTTTATTGTTGGGTTTTTATCACCAGATTCACTTATGTATTGCTTAACTAATTCTCTAGCTAACTCTTGGTTATACTCATAATAAACTTCAGTAGAGTAACCAGGCAACCCATTTGGTATAAAACCAGTATTCGCATTTACACCTATTCCATTTCTTAGGAATTTGATCATTTTGTCTCTGTCAAAGCCAAGATTAATTGCTCGTCTTATTAACTTAGAAGTAGCAATTGGATTTGAAGATTTGTTGTAAAATCCTAAATATTCTGTATTAAGATATGGTGCTCTAATAATATTGATTTTGTCTGAATATTTATTAGATAATTCCCCTGCTCTATCTAAAAGCTCATCTTTATAAGATTCATCTAAACCTGAAATAAAATCTAAGTTTGATTGTATGAATTCTAAGAACTCACTTTGTTTCTCAGGAATAAATGTTACTGAAACTGCTTCCAGATATGGAAGAGCACTTCCGCTTTCGTCTTTTTCAAAATAACTTTCATTTTTTCTAAGCACTAATTTTATATTCTCTTCCCATCTTTTAAATTTAAATGGTCCAGTACCTATTGGATTTCTTCTAAAGTCATTGCCATAGTGCTCAACAATTTCCTTAGGCACAACAGAGCAATACTTCATTGAAAGGATTCCTAAAAAGGCATTAAAGGGCTCTTTTAGCCTAATTTCAAAAACACTGTCATTTATCGCTTTATAATCTTCAACTTTTTCTAGTACCCATGCCCCTGGAGAGGCTAATTTCTCGTCTAGAATTCTATCAAAACTATATGAAAAATCTTTAGCAATAACTTTTCTGTTATCGAACAAGTCATGATCATGAAATTTAATATTAGTATTTAAATTAAATGTATAAACTTTTCCGCTCTCAGAAATGTTCCAGTTTCTTGCTATCGAAGGAATGATCTTTAAGTCCTTGTCCATTTCAACAAGTCCATTGAATAATTGATTTACTACCCATATATCGGAATTATCTTTTGCGAAAGCTGGATCTAAAGAGCTGATGTTTTTGTGCTCATTATATCGAAAAACTAAGTGATCTTTATCGTCAGAAGTGTTATCACTACATGAAATTAGTATTAACAACATTATTATTGATAATATTAATTCAATTTTAATGTTGATTTTAATCATATAATTTGAATTTGTAATTCCACAACTTTGCGAAAAGTAATAACTCATTCGACAACAATCTTAATTAATGATATACATTAGTTAAGTTAAAGTCTATAGATGTTTTAGATAATATAAGATTGAGTAAAAAATTCTAGAGTTTGTTTAAATTCTAATCCCAACAGGCAACATTTTTTTGTATTTCCTGTTTTTTCTAATGAATTTGGCAATTGTTGGTGCTGTTGGTACTACACTAATTTCCCTGTCTCTAATATCTTCAAGTACTAGAATAAGAAACTCTTCCGTAAAATTATCGTCACTAACTGATTCTGGAATTATAAGCTTCGTTAAAAAAATTTTTCTATCTTGGAGAGAGTATTCAATTATAGCTAAATCATCATTTACCTGTAACTCATATTGTCTTAAAAAAGTATTGTCAATTAATGCCATTCAACATGATTTTATTAGTAAATATTATCAGAAATTATTTATCAAAATTACAAAAAAAATATTCGATATTAGAATTTAATATATAATAAACTATTGAAAACTAAACATATATACTTAATGCCAGGGATGTCTGCTAACCCTCTAATTTTTGAAATGATTAAATTTCCTAAAGATATTTACGAGGTTCACCTATTGAAGTGGATTGAGCCTATTTTAAATGAAAGTATTGAGTCTTATGCAATCAGGCTATCAAAAGATATTATTCACCATAAACCAGTTTTGATAGGAGTATCTTTTGGAGGTTTAATAGTACAAGAAATAAGTAAATTATTAGATGTTGATAAATTGATTATAATCTCAAGTGTTAAATCCAATACAGAACTTCCTTTATACATGAAGTCAGCTAAGTTTCTAAAATTATATAATTACTTTCCTCTTAAGCTATTTGATGAAATTTTTAATATATCTAAATTTTTAAAGATTAATAAAATCTACAAAAAAATAGATCTAGTGGATAAATATTTATCGGTTAGAGATGAGAATTATTTAAAGTGGGCCATACGTGAAATTTTAAATTGGAAGCAGAAAAAACCATTAGAGGGAGTAATTCATTTACATGGTGATAAAGATATTACGTTTCCTATTAGTTTAATTAAAAATTGTATAACCATACAAGGAGGTACTCATGCTTTAATTTTAACTAAACATCGATGGTTGAATAAAAACTTAACTCAGATTATAGAAAGTAAAGAGGTGTAGTTTTTATAAACCTATCTTCTTTGCCCTTTTTGGCCTCCGAAGTGTTGGTTAGGCATTTGACCTTTTTTCATTTGAGCTTTCATCATTTTCACCTGTTCTGCTAACATGTTTCTCTTGTCAAGTTTTTGAGCTTCACTTAATAATTTTTGAGCTTCAATCTTCCTTCTTTTACTAAATGCTATGCCAGCTAGATTTAATTTAGCCATAGCCAAATCGTGATCCATACTTAATCCAAAACTTATTGCTTTTTTAAAGAATTTTTCTGCTTCATTCATATTAGTTTGTGAAACCATTATGCCTTTTATATAATTGTAATAACCTTGTTGTTTTATTGTTAACGATGAAGTAGGGTTTTTAATTTTACCCAGCCATTTATTGGCTCCTTCAAAATTTTGTTTTCTTAATTGAAAAAATGCTAATAATATCATTTCATTTTTAAAGTAAAGAAATATAAATATGGAGGCTAGTAAGATCCACATAATCCCCGCTCCGATATAACCTTCAGTAAATTCGTAAATAGAATAAGATAATATTCCGATAGCTAAAATGATTTTAATATTTTTATTAAACATTGGTTCTTTTTTTAAGATATACAAAGTTAACAAAAACAATTAATAATTTTTTTAAATTTTAGATTTGTCAAAGCAAAAACTCTTTGTATATTTGCGAGCAGTTTTTAATGTAATTAAGAACAGATAAACCAAGTATTAAATAAATAAAAATTAAGACATGCCAAAAAGAACATTTCAGCCTTCTAAAAGAAAAAGAAGAAACAAACATGGTTTTATGGAAAGAATGGCTTCAGTAAGTGGCAGAAAAGTTTTAGCTCGAAGAAGAGCTAAGGGTAGAAAAAAACTTTCAGTATCCTCAGAAATTCGTCATAAAAAATAATGATTAACAATTGTTAATATATTAAAGGTGTTGCTGTTAGCAATGCCTTTTTTTATACCTTTTTGATAACTATTTTTGAATTCAGGTTCAATTTAATTCATATTTAATGCCAAAAAACAATAATTTAAAATCAATTCTTATAATCGGATCTGGTCCTATTATAATTGGACAGGCTTGTGAATTTGATTATTCAGGTACCCAAGCTCTTAGATCTTTACACGAAGATGGGATAGAAACAATCCTTATTAACTCTAATCCTGCAACTATTATGACTGATCCATCCATGGCGGATCATGTTTATTTATTGCCTTTAACAAGCTCCTCTATTGTAAAGATATTGAAAGATCACCCTCAAATTGATGCTGTCCTTCCAACTATGGGAGGTCAAACTGCTCTTAATTTATGTATAGAAGCTGATGAAAAAGGAATTTGGAAAGATTTTAATATAGAAATTATTGGAGTTGATATTCAAGCTATTAATATTACTGAGGATAGAGAACAGTTTAGAAACCTAATGCTAGACATTGGTGTGCCTATGGCTCCTCAGTCTACTGCAAATTCATATTTAAAAGGTAAAGAGATTGCTCAAGAATATGGATTCCCACTAGTAATTAGAGCATCTTATACTCTAGGTGGAGCAGGAGCTTCTATTGTTTATAAAGAAGAAGATTTCGATGAGTTATTAACTAGAGGGTTAGAGATTTCTCCTATACATGAAGTCATGATTGATAAGGCTTTAATCGGCTGGAAAGAATATGAACTTGAACTTCTAAGAGATTCTAACAATAATGTAGTCATAATATGTTCCATAGAGAATATGGACCCTATGGGGATACATACCGGAGATTCTATAACAGTGGCTCCGGCGATGACATTAAGTGATTCAACTTATCAAAGAATGCGAGATATGGCTATTCATATGATGAGAAGTATTGGAGATTTTGCAGGTGGGTGTAATGTCCAATTTGCCGTAAGTCCAGATAAAAATGAAGATATTATAGCAATTGAAATTAATCCAAGAGTTTCAAGATCCTCTGCCTTAGCTAGTAAAGCAACTGGGTATCCTATTGCAAAAGTTGCAGCAAAGTTAGCTATAGGATATAATTTAGATGAATTAAGTAATCAAATCACAAAATCTACATCTGCTTTATTTGAACCTACACTTGATTATGTCATTGTTAAGATACCAAGATGGAACTTTGATAAATTTGAAGGTAGTGATCGAACTCTGGGTCTTCAAATGAAGTCAGTCGGTGAGGTAATGGGTATTGGAAGATCCTTCCAAGAAGCTTTGCATAAAGCTACTCAATCTTTAGAGATAAAAAGAAATGGATTAGGAGCTGATGGTAAAGGGTACAAAGATTATGACCTAATAATTAGTAAGTTAGCAAACCCTTCTTGGGATAGAGTTTTTGTGATATTTGACGCTATTCAAATGGGCATTCCAATAAGTAGAATTCACGATATTACAAAAATTGATATATGGTTTTTAAGACAATATGAAGAATTATATCATCTGCAAAAACAAATTTCTAACTACAATATTGACTCTATAAATAGAGAACTATTACTAGAGGCTAAACAAAAAGGTTACGGAGATAGACAAATAGCTCATATTTTAAAATGTTTAGAAAGTCAGGTTTATAACAAACGTCAGGAATTGAATATTAATAGAGTTTATAAGCTTGTTGATACCTGTGCTGCTGAATTCAAAGCTAAAACTCCTTACTACTATTCTACTTTTGAAAGCGAATTAAAGATTAAAGGTGAAAAGGCGTATTCAGATAATGAGAGTATTGTTTCAGATAAAAAGAAAATTATAGTTTTAGGTTCTGGTCCAAATAGAATTGGTCAAGGTATTGAGTTTGATTACTGTTGTGTTCATGGTGTTTTAGCTAGTGCTGAAGCAGGTTATGAAACAATTATGATCAACTGTAATCCAGAGACTGTTTCCACTGATTTTGATACAGCTGATAAGCTATATTTTGAACCTGTCTTTTGGGAGCATATTTATGATATAATTAAGCACGAAAAACCAGAAGGTGTAATAGTACAACTAGGAGGACAGACTGCCCTAAAATTAGCCGAAAAATTAGAGCGTTACGGAATAAAGATTATTGGAACTAATTATAAATCTTTAAATTTAGCTGAAGACAGAGGATTGTTTTCTGAACTACTCAAAAAAATCAATATTCCATACCCTGAGTTTGATACTGCTACAACAGCAGAAGAAGCTTTAGAAGTTGCTAAAAAATTAGACTTTCCAATTTTAGTAAGACCATCTTATGTTTTAGGAGGTCAAGGAATGAAAATTGTAATTAACCCTCAAGAGTTAGAAGAGCATGTTATTGATTTGCTTAAAAGAATGCCAAATAATAATCTTTTATTAGATCATTATTTAGATGGAGCTATCGAGGCAGAGGCTGATGCAATTTGCGATGGTAAGGACGTTTTGATTATTGGTATAATGGAACATATTGAGCCTTGTGGAATACATTCAGGAGATTCAAATGCTACTTTACCACCTTTTAATATAGGTAAATTAGTAATGGATCAAATTAAAGAACATACTAAAAAAATTGCACTAGCATTAAATACTGTAGGTCTTATAAATATACAATTCGCAATAAAAGATGAAATTGTATATATCATTGAAGCTAATCCTAGGGCATCTAGGACTGTACCTTTCATAGCAAAAGCATATAAGCAGCCATATGTTAATTATGCTACTAAAGTAATGCTTGGTGAACTTAAAGTTTCAGATATTAATTACAAGCCTGACTTAAAAGGTTTCGCTATTAAGCAACCTGTATTCTCATTTAATAAATTCCCTAATGTAAATAAAAACTTAGGTCCAGAAATGAAAAGTACTGGTGAGAGCATCTTGTTTATTGATGATCTTAAAGATGATCAATTTTATGAGCTATACTCTAGAAGAAAAATGTATTTAAGTAAATAATTCTTTTCTTAATTTTTTATAACTAAATTTAGTTCACTTATATATTTTTTATGGATTACATCATTATTTTAATTGGCTTATCTATTTTGGGTTTGCTATTTTTTATCGTTAATAATAAAAGATTTGATAATAATTCTGTAAATAAAAATTCTGACTTGCTGTTTGAAGAACTAAATTCTCAGGTTTCTCAATTAGAAAAAGAAATAATAATAAAGGAAGCTGAGGTTCAAAATCTAAATAAGAATCTAGCAGTAGCAAACACAAAAATTGAAACTTTCGATCAGTTAAAGACTGAAAAAACTCAGTTTGAAGAACGCTTAAAACAGGTAGAGATTGAAAGAAATAATCTTAAAAATGAAACAACTTCTTACAAGAATGCAGAGGAAGGAAGGCAAAAAGAAGCTAGTAAGCATCTGGCTGCAGTTGTTACACTACAGGAGTCATTAGATAAGGAAAAGGAACGATTCAATGATGATAGAATAAAGGATAAAGAAGCTCATTTTGAAAAAATGAAATCTAAGTGGTCTGAACATGAAAAAGATGTTCAAAATCATCTGCAAATTATTTGTAAAAATAATATCATTACCTATATCAGTCAAGAAGATTTTCCTCATCCCAGAAATAAACCAGACAGCTCGATTGAAATTATGGATCAACTAATTGTATTTGATGCAAAATCACCTGCAAATGATGATCTATCAAATTTCCCCAAATATATTAAGCTACAAACTGAGAATTTAAAGAAATACGCTAAACACGAAGATGTAAAAAATGATTTGTTCTTAGTAATACCTTCTAATACACTAGAAGTGATTAATCAGTTCCACTACAACATTGGTGATTATAATGTATTTATAATCACAAAAGATGCATTAGAACCTATTATTTTAAGTTTAAAAAAAGTAGAAGAATATGAATTTGCTGATAAATTAAGTCCAGAAGATCGTGATAATGTTTGTAGAATCATTGGTAAGTTTGCACATACAACAAAAAGAAGAATTCAGGTTGATGAGTTTTTTGCTCGTGAATTCTTAGATACCCTAACAAAAGCTGGGTCTCAACTGCCTAGAGATATATTAGAAAATGTAATTAAATTTGAAAATGCTGAAAAGCTTAATCCTCCGATGGAGAAGCGAAATAAATCTATTCTCACTAAAGATTTAAAAGAACAAGTTGATAAACTAGAAAAAGAAATGCAGCTGCGTGAAATTCCTAAAATTGAAAATCAAATTGATTTTGATAGGTTAGACTAGTGTAAATCTTTTATTAATTTAAGCTGAATATTGTTATTTTTCGAAAATTAGATATCTCTTTTCAATTTTCTCAAAACCATAATATAGTATTGCAGAAAATAAAAGGTCTGCCATTAAAGAATTAGTGAAAAATGGAATTGCCATAGTGTAGCACAAGATTAGTCCTTCAATATTTTTTGGATATCCACCAATTAACCATACTCCAAAATTTGTAACAACAAAAAATAAAAGACTGCTTAAAAGTATATTTTTAATGCTGTATTTCTTAAATATGTAGCTGTAGGTAGTGATTAATATAAATGCTAGGTATACAAATAGTGATATTGAATAAAACCCAATAAATAAATCTGAAATTAACATTACGGCAATTGGGATTACGTATGCTAATTTAATATTTCTAAATTTCACACCAGCAAAAATTGCAATAGCAGTGATAGGTACAAAATTAGGAGGGTGAGGGATTAACCTCATTAAAGCAGCAATAACTATAAATAAAGTTATAAATAGTATTCTTTTATTTTTTTCTTTCATAGGATTGTTCAAATTTACTGTATTTATCAATAAAAAAATACATTTCTTTATCCAATATTTCAAAAAAGTTACTATCATTAACTAAATCTAATTCTACGTTAAAATTTTCTCTGTTTTTATCTGGATATATCTGGCTTAGTGCTAAAGATAAAAGAGGTTCATTTACATCACCAATAACCCCTAGGTTTGAAGAGCTTTCATTAGCTAGAATGTCAGGGCTTAAACCATCATAATAGTCAGTTACTCCTTGAGAATTAAGAGTTTTTAAAACTAAAGGTTGTAGAGCATATGTGTGAGAAGAGTTAACTCCGTTTAATGAGAAATCAGGCGAATCGTATAAAGTAACGGACGCTTGATACTTTCCGTAAGTGCTAGTGCCAATTTGTATTACATCAATATATGGCCTTAAACAATTTATGACTAGCTCACTGGCAGATGCTGAACTTTTAGATGTTATAATAAATACTCTATTTAGATTTAAGCTATTTGCATTACTCACAAATCTATTTATTAGGTATTCTGGATTATTATTTAGCCAGTAATTTTGTATTTCGCTATTCCATTCTTCAGTACTAAAAACATCATCACTAAACTGACCAGTTATTAAGCTAGAAATTAATAGAGCAGAGTTTACTGATCCACCAGGATTATATCTTAAATCTAAAATTAGATTATCGATATTGTTAGATTTAAAATTTGCAAATACTTGATTTAACTCATCATCAAATGTTGATGTAAACTGGTTGTACATTAAATATCCAGACTTTCCGTTAGAACCATCTATTATATTGGAATGAAAAATTGGGTTTTTTTCTAAATACACTTTATATAAATCTTTACTAATACCATTATTAACTACAGTGTCGTCAAGTATCTCAGTTGTGTTGTTGTCATTATAATTAGCGAAATTAACTGTGTAGTTTTCTAAAGAAAGTAAAGTTGAATAGTTTTCGAGGTTTAAACTGTTGTCGTTAATTCCAAAGAAAATATCTCCTCTTTGTATATTTTCAATTTCTGATATTGATCCTGGATGTACATACCTTACATATCCATATATGTTGAAGTTACTACCTGGAATATAGCGAAGTCCGTATTCCATTCCGTTACTGTTAGATACTCCTTCAAAATATTGCTGTAGTTCGATATAATCATCAACTATGATACTGTATTTGTCGATTGTTTCTCTTTCAAAAATTAAGTTTTCAAATAACTCTTCAGAGTTTTCGTATGAGTTTAAATAGCTTGCATATTCGCTATTTGATAAAAATCTATCATCTAATAAGTCAGTTACATAATCCTTATATAAATATGCAGCATTCATTCCTTTCCATACATAGTCATTTATTTCACTTGCAAAAGCTCCATTATCATCTTTATCCTCGTAACAACTAAATATAGATAACCCAGCTAAGGAAATTAACATAAATTTATGCATGAGTTTTCTTGTATTTTTCATTTTTCAATTAATTTTATGATTAATATAAATCTATGAAATTTAATATAACTATTTTCTTATTATTATTCAATATTAGTTTGTTTTCTCAATCAGAATTTAAGCTTGTTTCACTAGAAGATATATCTAAAGTTCAAATTCGCTCAAATGTATTTGATTTAATGTCTAAATTTCAAATGAATTTTGGAGATAAAGACTGGCAACCACTAATCGATCAATTAAAAAACCTAAATAGTATTGAGTCGTACTCAACCAGTACTTTACTTGGATCTACAGCTATTGAGTCATCTTTTAATGACTATGTGTTAAATTCTGATTTATCACAATTGGCAGAATTTAATGAAAAGGACTATTTAGTTAATATTTATGCCTTAGAGAATAAGGATTTAGAAATAGAAGAAATATCAATGCTTGTAAAAAACTCCAATAAATTGAATACTATCTATCTGCAAATTAGAGGTGAAATTGATTTGCTTAAAATAGTTGAGGTGGTTAATAAACTAGATATTCCAGGTGGAGATTTTCTAAAAAATTTCAATTAAATACCAGTATAATTTTGGGGAGTTAATCCTCTTAGTTCATTTTTAATAGATTCTGACACTTCCAATGTTTCTATAAAATTTGATATTGATTTTTTGTTTATTTTTTCATTAGTCCTAGTTAGATTTTTTAATGCTTCGTAGGGATTAGGATAATTTTCTCTTCTTAAAATTGTCTGTACTGCTTCTGCTATTACTGCCCAATTATCTTCAAGGTCAGAATTTAGTTTTTCTTTATTAAGTATTAATTTATTTAGACCTTTAAGAGTTGACTTGAATGCTATTATTGAATGAGCGATAGGAACTCCAATGTTCCTTAAGACTGTACTATCAGTAAGATCTCTTTGAAGTCTAGATATAGGTAGTTTATTTGAGAGGTGATTAAAAATCGCATTTGCCATACCTAAGTTTCCTTCGCTATTCTCAAAATCTATTGGGTTAACTTTATGAGGCATTGCAGAACTCCCTATTTCTCCTTTTCTGATTACTTGCTTGAAATAATCCATTGAAATATATGTCCAAAAATCTCTATTTAAATCTATTAGTATAGTATTGATTCGACTTAAATTGTCGAAAATAGCTGCCATATTATCGTAGTGCTCAACCTGTGTGGTTGGAAAAGAATAATTTAAGTCTAATCTTTTCTCAGTAAAACTTTTCGCAAATTCCTTCCAATCTATATTAGGATAGGCTAGGTGATGGGCATTAAAATTTCCAGTAGCTCCACCAAATTTAGTAGAATTTGGAATTGACTTTAATAATCCAACTTGTGCTTGTATTCTTGCAGTAAAGACTTCAATTTCCTTGCCGAGTTTTGTTGGGGATGCAGCCTGGCCATGAGTTCTAGCAAGCATAGGAATATCTTTCCATTGAGTATTTAAATCTTTTAGCTTGTCAGTTAACTGCTTCAAGTCTACCATATAAACATTTTCAATAGCTTCTTTTAAGCTTAATGGAATGGCAGTATTATTAATATCCTGTGAAGTTAAACCAAAGTGAATAAATTCTTTGTATTTAGAAAGCTTTAGCTCCTCAAATTTATCTTTTAAGAAATATTCAACTGCTTTAACATCGTGATTTGTAGTTTTTTCAATTTCTTTTATTGCTATCGAATCTTCAAATGAAAAGTTTTCATAAATAGATCTTAATTTATTAAAGTAAGATTTATCAAAGTCTTCTAATTGAGGTAATGGAATTTCACAAAGAGAAATAAAATATTCAACTTCAACTAGAACTCTATTTTTTATCAATCCGTGTTCTGAGAAATATTCAGATAATTGAGAAACTTTATTTTGATACCTACCATCAATAGGAGAGATAGCATTAAGTGAAAATGTTGACATATTTTTTAAAATTAGAATAATTTACAAATATAGCTATTTCATTTATGTTTTTGTTTATCTGTTTTTATAAATGTATTTTTAGAAAAAATTTATATAAACTCTATGAAAGAAAATACACAAATAATGTCTGAAGCAAGAGCTTCATTAAACGGCAAATGGCCTCTCGCTATTGGTACATTTTTAATTCTTTTATTAATCTCAATGGGTGCTGCTTTAATTCCACTTGCTGGACAAATAATTGGAATTTTAATTGCAGGTCCTTTAGCTGTAGGTGGTGCCTATTTTGCATTAAATATAGTTAGAGATCAAGTGGCTCAGACTGATGATTTATTTTTTAGTTTTAATAATAACTTAAGTAATTCAATACTAGCATATTTATTAGTTGTAGCTTTTGCTTTAATAGGGTTTGTTTTACTTATTATTCCAGGTGTAATTGTTGCTTTAGCTCTTTCTCAAACCTGGTTTATTTTAGCAGAAAACCCATCAATGGATTCTTATGATGCTATAATGAGAAGTAAAAAAATGATGGATGGTTACAAATTTAAACTCTTTAAGATCCAATTAAGATTACTTGGGCTTGGATTACTATGCTTACTAACCTTAGGAATAGGCTTTTTATGGTTAATACCATATCAGTATGTAGTCTATGCTAAGTTTTATGAAGAAGTTAAAGCAGCAAATGCTTAGTATTTAACTGTTCTGTTTAAGATTTTATACTCTTCATAACATTCGCTAATAGCATCGAGTAACTGTAAATCATTTGCTTTACTAATAAACTCATCTGAATAATTACATTCACTAATCAATAATTCTAAGTCTGCTTTTTCTAATTGGAGTAAGACCATTAGCATTTCTCTGTCAAACCTATTTGATAAGATATCTCTGATTTGATCATCTCTTTTCATTTTCCTCAGTTTTCTTAACTGGTTAGGTTCTTTACCAAAGACTCTGTGTAAGAAGTCTAATGGATTAAATATTGCATTTAGAGCCTGAGTTACAGCGCTCGCTGGTCTTACAGCTGACTCATAACTAACATTCGGTAACCCAGAAATACTATATCTAAAATTATTATTTATAGGAACTTGTTTTATATCTACTTCCAAGTACCCAGTAAGTTTTATTCGACTAACTAAAACTTCCTCTAAGGCAAATGCCAACTCAGTTAGCTCTATTGTAGTAGCAGAGCCAAATTTTATCCAATCATTAGTAACTTTTATTTTTAATGATTTGAAACCTAAATATGAAAAATGTAGTGTGTCATTTGCTTTTACATCAATAGCAAACTCTCCTTTTTTATTTGTGGAAGTCCCAATGACTTGTGACAGGTTAACAATATTAACATTTTCTAAGGGAGTATTATTATTTGCATTTATAATAGCTCCTTTAACAGTTGTTATCTCTTGAGAAAAACAAAAGCTAGACAAAAAAAATATAAAATTAAAAAAATGTGTTTTGGCCATTATTATTGTTAAACATCAAATATAATAAACTTAAGCACTTATTTATATTTAATATCAGATACTTAACTCATTTTTAACAAATGTTAATCTCTTCTATTTCTTCGTGGTCTTGAGAAGCTATCAGGATTAAAAGATTTTGATCTTCTAGAGCTTGAGTTACCATCAGATTCTCTTGAACTTGATCTTCTAGAGCTTGAATTACCTTCAGATTCTCTTGAGCTTGATCTTCTAGAGCTTGAATTACCTTCAGTCTCCCTTGAGCTTGATCTTCTAGAGCTTGAATTGCCATCAGAACTTCTTGAGTTAGATCTATTAAATCCTCTGTTTGAGCTTGACTTTCTAAAGCCGCCGCCACCGCCGCCACGTCTATCTCCTCCTCTGTTAGATCTTCCTTTACCACTATTTCTTTTAATATCTTTAGATTCTTCAACATTTACAAACCTTCCGTTTTGTTTGAAATCCGTAAAAAATGCTAAAATCTTATCTTTATGTTCTTCCTCAGTATTAAAAAATGAAAAGCTTTCTTTTACATCAACTTTAAATACATCATCTCTTCCAAGTTCAAGAACATCCTTTAAAAAGTCTTTTAAACTCATCCAATCATAACCATCTTTTTGACCAACATTTATAAAAAACCTTGCAGAGCTAGAATCATCTGAGTCAGAAAAATCAGAATAGCTATGTTGATTTCCACCTTCAATATTTAAATTTTTAGATTTCTTATAGTAGTCAAAATATCTATTAAACTCAACTGAAAAGAATTTTTTGATTAAATCTGCTTTTTTTGTCTTTTTAAACAAATTATTAATATCCTCAATGTACTCATCTATGTTATTGTTTACTTCAGTCTCATTTACCTTATTTGCTAATGTAAATAATTGAACTTTACATATCTCCTCACTACTAGGTATATCTTTTTTTGTAAATTCTTTTTTTATTTTCTTTTGAATATGACCAATCTTTCTCAGTTCACTCTTGGAAATAATTACTAATGAGATACCTGTTTTACCTGCTCTACCTGTTCTTCCACTTCTATGTGTGTATGTTTCAATTTCGTCCGGTAATTGGTAATTTATAACATGTGTTATATTATCTACGTCAATACCTCTTGCAGCTACATCAGTAGCTACTAAGAATTGTATTTGCTTATTTCTGAACGACTTCATAACTAAGTCTCGCTGCCCTTGGCTTAAATCACCATGTAAAGCACCAGCATTATATCCATCTTCAATAAGTTTTTCAGCAACTTTTTGTGTGTCTCTTTTAGTTCTACAAAAAATAACAGAAAAAATATGGGGATTTGCATCTACAAGCCTTTTAAGTGCTACATATCTATCACTAGATTTAACTAGGTAATATTCATGTGAAACCTGATCACTTCCAACATTTTTAGTTCCTACAGTAATTTCAATAGGATTATTCATAAATTTTTTAGCTATAGAAGAAACTTCTCTAGGCATAGTAGCAGAAAACAACCAGGTGTTTTTTTCGTCAGGTGTGAAAGATAAAATATCAGTTATATCTTCATAAAAACCCATATTTAACATTTCATCTGCTTCATCTAAAACACTATACTTGATTTGAGAGATATCTACTAGTTTTCTCTTAATCATGTCTTTCATTCTACCAGGTGTAGCAACAATTATCTGTGCACCTCTTTTTACAGATCTAGCTTGATCTGTAATACTTGCACCTCCATATATAGCTGTAACGTTTAAGCCTTTATAAAATTGACCGTACTGCTTTATTTCGTTTGTTATCTGTAAACATAATTCTCTAGTAGGCGAAAGAATAAGACCTTGAGTTGTTTTACTGTTAACATCAATTTTTTGGATCATAGGAAGACCAAATGCAGCTGTTTTCCCAGTTCCAGTTTGAGCTAGGGCTACTAAATCGGTGTCTTTTTCTAATAATATTGGTACGGTTTTGCTTTGAACTTCACTAGGAGTTTCAAATCCCATTTTTTCAACAGCAAGGACTAAATTCTCTTCTAATCCAATTTTTTTGAATTCACTCATGATTTTGTTTAAATATTCGATTTATAATTGTGTTTACGAAGTTGTAATCGACATACTTAAACTGAGACTTCTGAAACACTACCTTATCCTTTAAGGTTTTTAAAAGTGCAAATATAGTGTTATTTGTTGGATATTTTTTTTGACAAGAATTCTATTAATTTATTTATAGCTTTTGCTCTATGCCCAATTTGATTTTTTAATTCTAGATTCATTTCACCAAAAGTAAAATTATAGCCAACTGGTTTAAATACTGGATCATAGCCAAAACCTTTTTTTCCTGTTGGGACTGAGGTAATTTCTCCATGACACAAGCCAGTGAAAGTTGTTAGCTCACCCTTATAAATTAATGCTACTACAGTCTTGAAATTTGCTTTTCTATTTTCTGAAAACTCTATCAATTTTAGAAGTTTATCCATATTTTTTTCAGAGCTAAAGTCTGGCCCAGAAAACCTTTTAGACATAACTCCAGGTTTACCATTAAGAGATTCTACTTCTAAACCAGTGTCATCGGCGAAACAATCAACTTTATACTTGTTAAATATGTATTTGGCTTTTAAAATTGCATTTCCTTCTATAGTATCTTTGTTTTCTACGATATCATCAAAGCAGTTTATGTCTTCTAGACTTAGTACATTAAAACGTTTATTTAAAAGGGCTTGAACTTCAGTTACTTTATTTTTATTATTAGTTGCGAAAATTAATTTCATAGTTATTGATGATGGTATGGTTCGTTATTTAAAATACTAAATGCCCTGTATAATTGCTCTGTAAAAAATAATCTAACCATTTCATGAGAAAAAGTCATTTTGGAAAGAGATAATTGTTGGTTTGATAAAGATTTAATTTCATCTGAAAAGCCATATGGCCCACCAATAATAAAAGTTAATGTTTTCATCCCTGAGTTTAACTTTTTTTGAATGAATTCAGAAAACTCTAAAGATGATTTATGTTGACCATGTTCATCAAGTATAACAATAAAATCGTTTTTCTTTAAAACAGATATTATTTTCTCTCCCTCTTTTTTTATTTGAATATTTTTTTGCATTTTCTTTTTTTGATCTTTTAAAACTATTAATTCGAAATTAATATAGAATTTTAGTTTAGAAGCGTACTGATCAATCAATTGTTTTAAATCCTTGCTATTGGTTTCGCCAATTACTATTAGTTTTATATTCATTAATAAAATTTAATTGTATTTTTATAAATATATTTCTTTTTTTAATTTTCATGTCTAAAGATCAACCAAATAATATTTTAAATAGTTTTATTATTGGATTCTTTGTTAATTTTTTTAAAATAATTCGTACTTCATTTTCAAATCAATTTTCAATGTATGACTTGAGTTCGAAAAATAACGAAAATGCTAAAATATTTTCTGTTTGAGCTATTATGACAACTATATTAATTTTATTCTGAGTATTTAAAAATGGGTTTTTACATAGATGTTATACTGCCAGTTCCAATTGATCAGCTCTTTTCATACGAAATCACAGAATCTGAATTTAGTTTTATTAAATCTGGTTGTCGTGTAGCGGTTCCTTTTGGTAAAAGCAGAATTATTACAGGAATGGTTTGTAAACTCCATCAACAAGCTCCAAACTCTTATGATGTAAAGTCTATTCATCAAATCATAGATGAGTCACCTATAGTAAATGATAACCAATTACAATTCTGGTCGTGGATGTCTCAATACTATATGTGTAGTATCGGAGATGTTATGAAAGCTTCTATTCCTTCTGTTTTACTTTTTGAAAGTGAAACTATAGTTAGTTTAAATAAAACAATTCAGGTAGACCAAAACAACTTAAATGATGATGAGTTTTTAATTTATGAGGCTCTATTAGATGTAAAAGAGTTGACAATTAGTGAAGTTTCTAATTTATTAAATAAAAAAAATGTATTTAAATTTATTGAATCTCTCAATGAAAAGCATATTCTTGAAATTGATGAAAAACTGTATTCTAAATATAAGCCTAAGTTAAAAAGGTATGTCGAAATTAACAGTATCTATTTTAATAAAAATGTCTATTTAGATACTAGAGACAGTTTGAAAAGATCTCCCAAACAGTTAGA
Source organism: Flavobacteriaceae bacterium (assembly GCA_028825365.1). Classification (GTDB taxonomy): domain Bacteria; phylum Bacteroidota; class Bacteroidia; order Flavobacteriales; family Flavobacteriaceae; genus SGZJ01. The sequence goes on from JAPKAF010000012.1 coordinate 24,043, forward strand.
ACTCTATATTCAATTGCTAAAGCTGGATTTAAAGGAATTTATTTCTGTTGAGGATTTAAAACAAAAATTTAATTGTACTTCTAATTTAATTAAGCAATTAATTGATAAGGAAATATTGATAGAACATTTCGTTGAAATTAATCGTTTTGAAAATTCATGTTCAGAATTAACTCCGATTAATAAGCTTAGTGATAGTCAGCAAATTGCATTTACAGAAATTCTAAGCTCCTTTGAAATCGATAAACCTGTTTTATTACACGGAGTAACATCTTCTGGAAAAACTGAGGTTTATGTTAAGTTAATTTCTGATGCTCTAAAGAAAACTGGTCAAGTTCTTTATTTGGTACCTGAAATAGCTTTAACTACTCAAGTAGTTAAAAGATTAACTAATTTTTTTGGTGATAAAGTTTTAGTTTATCATTCAGGTTATTCTATTAATCAACGAGTGGAAGTTTGGAACAAAATATCTGCTAATAAGACTCCTCAACTTATAATAGGTGCTAGGTCAGCATTATTAATGCCATTTAAAAACCTTAATTTAATTATAGTTGATGAAGAACACGAACAGTCCTATAAGCAGCAAGAGCCTTCACCTAGATATCATGCTAGAGATGCTTCATTAGTTTTAGCAAAAATTTTTAATTCTAATATCTTATTAGGTTCTGCAACTCCAAGTATAGAATCTTATAATAATGCAAGAAATCTTAATAAGTATACTTTAGTAGAGTTAAAAAAACGTTTCAATAATGTTTTAATGCCAATTGTAGATCTTATTAATTTGAAGTTAAAGTATTCAAGAAAATTAATGAATGGACACTTTAGTGATTCTTTAATTGAAGAGATATTTAACACTGTTAGCCAACACAAACAGGTAATTTTATATCAAAATAGAAGAGGTTTTTCTCCAATAGTTGAATGCGAAGATTGTGGGGTTTCACCTCATTGCGTGAATTGTGATGTTAGTTTAACTTTTCACCTAAATACAAATTCCTTAAAATGTCATTATTGTGGCTATGGTACTCCACTAATAAATTCCTGTATTTCTTGTAATTCAAATAATATTATTACTGTTGGTTTTGGTACTGAGCAGGTTGAAGAGGAGGTGAAAGAGCTGTTTCCAAACTTTAGAGTAAAAAGACTAGATTATGATACGACAAGAAAAAAAAATAGTTTTGAAAAATTAATTTCAGATTTTGAAGATCAAAAAATTGATATATTAATAGGCACTCAAATGATCACCAAAGGTTTGGATTTTAAAAATGTAAAGCTAGTAGGTATTTTAAATGCTGATAATTCTTTAAATTTTCCAGATTTTCGAGCTTATGAAAGAAGCTTCCAGTTAATTCAACAGGTTGCGGGTAGGGCAGGAAGATCAGCTGAAAGAGGTAAAGTTTGTGTACAGACTTATAACCCTAAGCACAAAATTTTACAAAATATAATTGAGGATGATTATTTAGCAATGTTTGAAGGTGAAATATCTGAGAGGGTTAAATATAATTATCCGCCAAATTGTAAGCTTATAAAAATCACTTTAAAACACAAAGATTATTTAATAATTAATGAATCTTCTGATTGGTTAGGTAGATATTTAAAACAAATATTTAATAAAAACATCTTGGGTCCTGAATTCCCCCACGTAATAAGAGTTAGGAATAAGTTTCAAAAAAATATTTTGATAAAAATTCAAAAAAACCAATCCTTAAGTCAGACAAAAAATATTATTATTAAATCTAAAGCTAGTCTAGCTAGTATTGCTAAATTTAGATCCGTTCAGGTTATAATAAATGTTGATAGTTATTGATGATTTTTCAGACTTAGTATTGCATCTAATTCAATTTTTTTGTTTCTACTAAGTGGTATTTCACTAGAATCTATAAAAACATTTTTACTGTCATAAGTTTCAATTTTGTCAAGATTAACTATGAAAGACTTATGAATTCTCATAAATTTCTCATTTGGCAACTCCTTTTCAAAAGATTTTAATGATGATAGTATAATTATGTTTTCTGAAGTTGTAATAAGTTTTATATAATCACCTAATGCCTCTATCCATTTGATGTCTGTTAAGTATATTTTCCTTTTTTTTAATTTACTCTTCACATAAATATGATTGCCGTTATTTTTTTTTGAAGATTGTTTAATTACTTTTTTTACAGACTTTTTAAGTCTGTCGTCTTGTATAGGTTTTTTTAAATAATCTACACAGTTGTAATTAAAAGATCGAAAAGCAAACTCTGTATAATAGCTAGTAAATATTATTTTTAGATTTTCTGTTAAGGAGTCTAAAAAACTAAAACAAATTTCATGCTCATTTCCAATTTCAATTATAATTAAATCTACTGAATTCTTAACAATATATAATTTTGCATCAATGAAGTTTGAAAACTTTCCAACTACCTGTAGATTTGAAAATTGCTTTAGTTTCAAATCTATTAAATTTAGATCTTCAATATTTTCATCAATGATTATACAGTTCATTTTATTATTTTTACTAAAATTAAGCAATATCAACCAATTTTAAAAACACATTTTTATTAAATAATTAAGTTTAAATAATTGTAGATATGATATAAAATAACTATTTTCGCAGCCGTTTAATAAAACAAAAAAAGAATTTTTATGAATCATTATGAAACTGTTTTCATCTTAAATCCCGTTTTATCTGAAGATCAGATAAAGGAAACAGTCAAGAAATACGAAAGTTTTCTTACCTCAAAAGGAGCAAAGATGATATTTATTGAAAATTGGGGCCTAAAGAAATTAGCCTACCCAATTCAAAACAAAAAAAGTGGCTTTTACCATATGTTTGAGTATCAATCAGATGGTACTGTTGTTAACCCTCTTGAAACTGAATTCAAAAGAGATGAGAGATTTATGCGTTTCCTTACTGTAAAGATGGATAAGCACGCGATTTCTTGGGCTGAAAGAAGAAGAGAAAAATTAAAAGTAAAATCTTAAATTATGGGAACACTAGAACAACAAGCAAAAGGTAAAAAAGATGGTGAGATTAGATATCTAACTCCCCTTCAAATTGATACAAATAAAGCAAAAAAGTATTGTAGATTTAAAAAGTCCGGTATTAAGTATATTGATTATAAAGATCCCGATTTTTTAATAAAATTCGTAAATGAGCAAGGAAAACTTTTGCCGAGAAGACTAACTGGTACATCTTTGAAATTTCAAAGAAAAGTATCTGTTGCTGTTAAAAGAGCAAGACATCTAGCAATTATGCCTTACGTAGCTGATTTAATGAAATAAAAAATATTCAAAATGGAATTAATATTAAAAATAGACGTTGAAGGTGTTGGATTTAAAGACGACTTAGTTAACGTTAAAAATGGTTTTGGTAGAAATTTTTTAATACCAAATGGTAATGCTATACTAGCTACTTCATCTGCAAAAAAAGTTTTAGCAGAGAACTTAAAGCAAAGAGCTTTTAAAGAGAAAAAAATTGTTGATGATGCAAATAAGCTTTCAAAAAAGCTATTAGCTTTAGAGATTAAGATTAAATCTAAAGTTGGTCAAGGAGTTAAGTTATTTGGATCGATTAACAATATTGATCTTCAAAAAGCACTTGTTTCGGGTGGTTTTGAAATTGATAAAAAACAGATAATTATCCCTGGTGGTTCTATCAAACAATTAGGAAAGTATAATGCCAATATTCGTCTTCACAGAGAAGTTAGTGTTGAGTTTCCTTTTGAGATTATACCAGATACTAAATAATATAACTTACACAGTAATCTAAACCCCAATACATCTTGGGGTTTTTTTTTATCAAAATTATGAAATATTCTAGGTTAACTAAAAATCAATTTGTTGAGCTTCATAAAGAGTTTATTGACTTTCTTTCTTCAAACTCTATCACACAAGATGATTGGACTATTTTAAAAGATAGTAGTGATGGAAAAGCTGAAGGTATATTAGATATGTTTAGTGATATCGTTTGGGTAAAAGTGTTAGAAAAAACACAATATTTAGAAAATATTTCAAAAAATCATATCTACTTATTTCATTTCGAAAAATCGCAAATGCATTTCATCGCTATTTATACAGAGCTTACTGAGATAGATTTCTCTACTGCAAAGGGATTTTCATGGTTAAGAGATAATTTATTTGATGATAATATTAAAATCTATAATTCTTCTAAAAACTATTCTGAAGATAAATTAGCTGATAAATTTGATTTAATTACTAAAGGGGGTGTCATCACTAAAGGAGAGTTATTTGATTATTTTAACGAATTAATTATTCCCTAGTTATTAAATTAATTAATAATTGTATATATTTCTATTATGAAAGCTAAAGCCTTAACATCAAAGGGTACAAGAGATTTTAACTCTATTCAAGTATTTAAAAGAGATTATATTACAAATACAATAAAATCTAGTTTTAATAAATTTGGCTTCTCACCAATTGAAACTCCGAGTTTTGAAAACACGGAAACTTTACTAGGAAAATATGGAGATGAAGGGGATAGGCTTATTTTTAAAATTTTAAAATCTGGAGATTTTAAAAAAAATATTACAGATACAACGCTATTGTCTGATGACCTAAAGCTTATTTCTTCTACTATTTCAGACAAGGCACTAAGATATGATCTGACAATACCATTTGCTAGATATGTAGTTCAAAATCAAAACGAAATTAATTTACCCTTCAAAAGATATCAAATACAATTAGTTTGGAGAGCTGACAGACCTCAAAAAGGTAGGTTTAGAGAGTTTCTTCAATGTGATGCAGATGTTATAGGTTCAAAATCTTTACTTCAGGAAGTTGATTTCATTCATTTATTTTCTGATGTTTTTAAAAACTTAAATATTCCTAATTGTAAAATCAGAATTAATCACAGAAAAATATTAATTGGCTTATCTGAAATTTTAAATTTAGAAAATAAACTTGTTGAGTTAACTGTGGTTTTAGACAAGATTGATAAAATTGGGCTAGTTAAAGTTGTAGATCAATTTATAGATTTAGGATTGGAAGAGTCTTTAAGGCCTTTTTTAATCAAGTATTTATCTATCGATGGTGACTTTGATACTAGACTAAACTCTCTTAAAACATTATTTAAATCCAGCAAGGTTGGTTTAGAAGGAGTTGAGGATTTATCTATTATTAATAAGCTTGTAATTGTAGATGACTTAAACACTACGAAGTTTGTGTTAGATACTTCTTTAGCAAGGGGTTTGAGTTATTACACAGGAGCTATATTTGAAGTAAATGCTAGTGATGATATAGATATTGGTTCCATAGCTGCAGGAGGAAGATATGATGATTTAACTTCAGTTTTTGGTCTTAACGATGTTAGTGGAATAGGAATAAGTTTTGGCTTAGATAGGATTTATATTGTAATGGATTCTATGAATCTATTCCCAGAATTTAATACATCAAATACTAAAGTTCTTTTCACGAATTCAAACTCTAAATACACAAAGTATATTATAGAGGCTGTTAGTTGTTTAAGAGCTAATAATATTAACTCCGATTTTTACCCCGACATTAGTAGTTTGAAAAAGCAACTAAAATATGCTAATAACATACAGGTTCCCTATGTAATTATAGTTGAAGAAAATGAATATGAATCATCATCATTTTGTTTAAAAAACATGAAAGATGGAACACAGAGGGTAGTCTCTATTAAGGAAATTATTGAAATTCTATCTGAATTATAGAGATAGATAAATAAACCTACAATTAACAACCAAACTGTAGTTAATATTAACTGTTTAACACTCTTAACCCCTTTGTATACTTGAGTTTATTGCAAAAAAAAAGAGTAACCATTTCTGATTACTCCTTAGTAGCGAGAGCGGGGCACGATCCCGCGACCTCCGGGTTATGAATCCGACGCTCTAACCAGCTGAGCTACCTCGCCATATTAAGGTGGTGCAAATATAAAATTAAAATTATATACAACAATAATTGTTTGGTTAATATTTATTTTTTTTTATTACAAAACTTCACATTTAATGTATATATTGCCTGTAAATATTATATAAATGAGCGATAAAATAAAATACGAAATTGAGTTTCCAATTCAAGCATCGGAAAAACTTCTTTTTCAGTATATATCATCTCCTTCAGGTCTTTCTGAATGGTTTGCGGATAATGTGAATATTAGAGGTGATGTTTTTATTTTTATTTGGGATGGAGCAGAAGAAAGTGCTAAGCTTTTAAGTAAAAAAAATAATGAAAAAGTTCGCTTTAAATGGCTTGAAGATGACCAGTCCAATTCTTTTTTCGAATTTAGAATTCAATTTGATGATATTACTAAAGATGTTTCCTTAATAGTTACCGATTTTTCTGATGAAGACGAAATGGAAGAGTCTAAAATGTTATGGGCTAATCAAATTTCAGACTTAAAGAAAATACTAGGTTCTTCATAGTAAGTTTATGGTAAACATTAATGGACAAATACTCCCTAATGACGACGCTTTAATATCTTTATTTAATAGCAGTCTTATTTCAGGCGACTTTATTTTTGAAAATATAATTCTAAATAAAGAAAGAGTTCTTTTTTTTGAGGACCATTATTTTAATCTCCTTTCTTCAATGAGGATTTTAAAAATGAAAATCCCTATGTCTTTTACCCCTGAGTACTTAGAGAAGCAACTAACAGATTTATATACTACATCAGGATTTGTTTCGGGAAATAAATTAATGAAAGTTTTAGTTTGCAATCCCGAATTAACTAATGAAAATAGTAATTCAGTTAAGTTTTATATTTACTCTCTAGGAGATTTGAATTACCTAAAAAATAGTGCAATACAATATAATTTAGATGTTTTCAAAGACTATTTTAAAAACACAGGTTTATTGTCTAATATTAGTGCAAATAATCAACTAATCAATAAGATTGGGTTAAGGTATTGTAAGGAAAATGATTTTAACGATTGCATAGTTTTAAACAATTCTAAAGTAGTTTCGGAAACTTTAAATGGTAATGTTTTTGCTATAATAGAAAATAAAATTTTCACACCGCCTTTAAAAGATGGTTGTAGTAATAATGTTATAAGATCTAAAATAATTGAACTTATTAATAATAATGTTGAAGGGTATTCGGTTTTAGAAGAGTCTTTATCAGTTTTTGATATTCAAAAATCAGACGAATTATTTGTTATAAATATTGATTTTGGAATACAGTCTGTTAACAGCTTTAGAAAAAAAATATTTTCTAGTAGTATAACTGAAATTATAAAAAACAAACTTAACTCACTAATTGTGTAAATGGTCTTTAGGAGTGTTAGACCAAAGAGAATATTCTCCCCCAAGCTCTATCATTTTTGACTTCCAAAATGAGTTCATATTAGAAAAAATCTCTTTATTACTTGTTTCTTTGCATTTTATCCAGTTTTCATTTTTCATTTCATCTATTAGTTGTTTGGCTGACCAGCCAGTATAGCCTAAACAAAACTTAATATTTTCACTGTTTATTATCTCTGAATTAATTAATTCTATTACGCTGTTAAAATCACCACTCCAGTACAGATTTTCACGCAGTTTTATGCTGTTTGGTATTAATTGATTATTGTTATGAATAAAATATAAATTGTCTTTGTTTACTGGTCCTCCATCGTAGATATCAAAATGTAATTTAATTTCTGGCACTACATCTTGTAAATTATAATTTAACTTTTTATTGATTATTAAACCTACTACTTCGTTTTCAATAGAGCTAGATGTAATAATAATTGATGATCTATTAAACTGATTATCATTGATTACACTAGGGTCAGCTATTAGTATATCTCCTTTTTTTAAATTAGTCATTATGAAATAAATCTAGAGTTTACATCAAACTTAAATCCATTTATTAAATCTGAAATTTTCATTCTTTTTTTTCCTTGAATTTTTAATTCTAAAGGAATTATAAATCCGTCTTTAGTTGCTACTTTAATTTGTTTTTTTTCTATAATAATTTCCCCAAATTTTAAATCATGAGATTCTATTTCTATGGAAGAACTATAAAAAATAACTTTTAAATTTTGATCAAAATGGTTCAATGTGCTTGTAGCACCAGGATAAGGACTAAGACCTCTAATTTTATTATAGATATTTATTGAATTACTAGTCCAGTTTATTGTACAGTTTTCTTTTGTGAGTTTATTTGCAGAGCTTGGCTCTGATAATTCTATCTGAGGTTTTAATATAATGTCATTTGAAATAATTACCCCAATTGTATTGACAACTAAAGTTGCTCCTATTTTTTTCAATTTATTGTATAAACTACCTGCATTTTCATTCTTATCTATTTCAACTTCACTTTGATCTATTATATCTCCTGTATCAATATTTTCATTAATAAAAAATGTAGAAACACCTGTTTTAGTCTCTCCGTTAATAATAGCCCAATTTATAGGAGCAGCTCCTCGGTAATTGGGTAGGAGAGAGGCGTGAAGATTAATCGTACCTAATTTAGGAATACTCCAAATAGATTTTGGCAGCATTCTAAATGCTACAACTACATACAGGTCGCAATTTAATTCCATTAACTCTTCTTTGAAAGAGATGCTTTTTAGGTTAACAGGTTGAATAGTTTTTAATTGATTTTTTTTAGCATAGATTTTAACCGCAGATTCTCTAATTTTTAAGCCTCTACCAGCAGGTTTGTCAAGTGAGGTAACCACAGCGCCTACATTATAATGATCCTTTATTAAATCCAATGTTTCCACAGCAAAATCAGTAGTTCCAAAAAAAGCAATTTTAAAAGTTTTTAACATGACTTATTGTTGTTTATAAATTGTAGTATAAAATCCATTCTCTCATTAATTGAAGCTTTTGGGATTTCAATCACTTTATAATTAAGTTTTGTGTATGTTTTGTAAAGGCATTTGTCAATTTCTACTAGCTCTTGAAAGTTTTCATATCTTTCTTTATCATTGATAAATATTTCTTCCCAAGGTCTTAAAATAAATACGATATCATATTTATAATCTTTACAGGCGTTTAAAAACTTTTCTTCATATTTTGTTTTTTTAAAATCTAAATAAGCTAAAACATCAGGAATACCTCTGTCAAAAAACACTTGGTCAACTTTCGTTATTTTTGATTCTAAGTATTGGTTAATTCTTGAGTCAAGTAATAATTCACTAAAAAGTAGTGGTTTACTCAAAAACAATTGGTCAATTCCTTTTTTCTTATAAGATAAAGTTATTTCCCTAGACTTCTCTTCAAAACAAGTATAGCCTTTACTAATTAGTTTATTTATTAATGCGGTTTTTCCTGTGCCAGGGCCTCCTGTAATTAGGATCTTTTTTGACATACTTAATTGATTATTCAGTAAAAATCGTGATTAATAAGTAATATAAAAAATATTAATTACCACTATATTTAAATAATTACTTAATTTTACTTTCATATGAGTAAATCTGAAGAATTTTATAATAAATTACAACTACAATTAAGTTCTACAAATACCTGGCCTGATTTTTATCTTTACAAGTTCATAATTAAGTCTGAATCCGATAATCTTAAACTAATCAAAGTTATCTTCAAAGATTCAAAACCTCAGATAAATATCAAGTCTTCAAAAAATAATAAATATTCAAGCATTTCAATAAAAGTTTTTATGAAATCTCCGTTAGATATTATTAATATATATAAAGAAGTTGGTGAAAAAATACCAGAAGTAATATCCTTATAAAGTTACGGTAATTGATTTTTTTTTGTATTTTGCTGGTTAATAATACTTCACTAGTAACATAATTTAATTTTTATAATTTTGATCGATAACATAGAGTACAATACTGAAAGAGAGTTTTTAATAATTCCTGAATATGGTAGACATGTACAGAAAATGATTAATCATGCTACTTCCAGAGAAACAAAAGAGGAAAGGAATAAATTAGCTAAAGCTATTATTTCTGTTATGGGTAACATGCAGCCTCATCTTAGAGATGTCGCTGATTTTCAGCATAAATTATGGGATCAATTATTTATTATGTCAGACTTCAAATTAGATGCTGAGTCTCCTTATGATAAACCATCTAGAGAAGTTTTGGAAGCAAGACCATCTCCTTTAGCTTATCCTCAAAATTTTCCAAAATATCGTTATTACGGTAACAATATTAAAACGATGATAGATGTTGCTATAACATGGGACGAAGGTGAAATGAAAGAAGCATTGATGTATACCATTGCTAATCACATGAAGAAATGTTTTTTAAACTGGAATAAAGACACAGTTACTGATGTTGTTATTTTTAACCAATTATTCGAATTGTCTGATGGTAAAATTGACTTACGTAACTCTGATGAAAAACTTCAAGACTCAGAACTATTACTAAAGGATAGAAAAAAGTTTCCTGTTAAAAAGCCTTTTAAGAAGAGTAATAAACCAAGAAAAAGATATTAAGTTCTAATGCAATCATTTAAAATAGAAGGTGGACACAAGCTTAAAGGAGAAATATTTCCTCAAGGTGCAAAAAATGAAGCACTCCAAATACTTTGTGCAGTTCTTTTAACAGATAAAAAAATTAAAATCAATAATATTCCAAACATTATTGATGTCAATAAGCTAATTAGTTTATTAAAAAAGCTTGGCGTTAAGGTAAATAAAATTGACAATAATTCTTATACATTTCAAAGTGATCAAATTGATTTAAGTTATCTTGAATCTGATGAGTTTAAGGTCGATGGAAAAGGTTTAAGAGGGTCTATTATGATTGTTGGCCCTTTGTTGGCGAGGTTTGGTAAAGGTTATATCCCTAAGCCAGGAGGAGACAAGATAGGAAGAAGAAGGTTAGATACTCACTTTGAAGGACTTATTAAACTAGGTGCTAAATTTAGATATAGAAAAGAAGATAATTTTTACGGTGTTGAATCTGATCAACTAGTAGGTTCTTATATATTACTAGATGAAGCTTCAGTAACGGGAACCGCAAATATATTAATGGCTTCTGTTTTAGCAAAAGGAAAAACATCTATTTATAATGCTGCATGTGAGCCTTATATTCAGCAGTTATGCAAGATGCTAAATAGAATGGGTGCTAAAATTTCTGGTGTTGGATCAAATCTTTTAATCATTGAAGGAGTGAAAACTCTAAATGGAACTGAACATACTATGCTTCCAGATATGATAGAGATTGGTAGTTGGATTGGTTTAGCTGCTATGACTAAAAGCGATTTGACTATTAAAAATGTTAGTTGGGAAAATTTAGGTCAAATTCCATTTATCTTTAGAAAACTAGGAATAAATATTCAAAAAAAGAATGACGACATATTTGTTTCAGGCCATGAAAACGGTTACGAAATTCAAAACTATATTGACGGTTCAATACTAACAATTTCAGATGCACCTTGGCCAGGCTTTACACCTGATTTACTAAGTATTATATTAGTAGTAGCTACACAAGCTCGAGGAAGTGTTCTTATTCATCAAAAAATGTTTGAAAGTAGATTATTTTTTGTTGATAAA
>JAPKAF010000013.1 GCA_028825365.1 Flavobacteriaceae bacterium
TATTGAGTAATACCATAAGAGGAATAAACCAATTGCCTAAAACTTCAGTAGCTCCACTGAAATCTCCATCGGGACCTTCAAGAAAAAATCCCATGTAGGTGGCGTTTCCAAAGTTCGTGCCAAGTAAAAACAGGTCATCACCAATGAATAAACCCGTGAAATCAGAATAGATTAATTTAAGGAAGGTGACAAATAGTATAACACATACTAAAAAATAGAGAAGCGCAAAAATTAAATAACTAATTCCATTTCCTATATTTAAATACAAGGCATAGAAAATGTCATTTGGTTTAAAACTCCTTGTAGCCTTATTGAGGATTCTATCGGCAATTAATGGTTTTAAAACTTCCTCTGGAGTACCTAATTTATCTATGGCATTAAGTAAGTTGTTTATTTCTGATTTAGAATTTTTTAATTGCATACTTTCATAAATATGACTGTTAAATTCCATCAATATTTCTTGAGAATCCTCTATAAGTAATTCTTTAGTTGCATTTTTAATGCTTTGAATATAATTTTTATAGACTCGTTGAGTATCACTATCTATAAATTGTAATTCTTTAAACTCCATAATTGGTTTTTAACTTATTTATAATTTTCTAAATGTAAGCGTAAAATCATAGGTGTCTCCACTAATGATTTCTGTCTTAATGAAAGAAAAAACAGTATTGTTTTCAGAGAAGATCAAAGTTGCCTCGTCTTCAGCAACATTATCAAGTCGATATGTAGAACCGCTTAAGTTTTCCCAAGTCGAAGTATCTGTATAGCTTAAACAATCTACCCCATCTAAATAAAAGATTTCTGACGTATGATTACCATCTTCAAAGAATTCTAAAGCAGTATTTCTTTCACATTCAGTTGTGATCTCAATTCCATCTTCTGTTTGAGACTCTAATTGCCAAATTCCAATAATTGGGTCTAAATCTGCTGTACTACCATCAGCACTATAAGAGATTAATAATGTAGTAGCAACAAATAAATAAATAATTTTTTTCATAATATTAGTTATTGAATTAATAAATAATGCCGCAAATATATATAAATTTAGGTACTATGCAAAACAAAGTACTAGATTATGCAAAGTAAATAATTAAAAGGATTAGTAGCGGATGAATTAAATAAGAAGATATGACAATAGATTGGTCATTATACAACTAGCAATTAATTACTCAATTTGATTTGAGTTTTCAAATCTTTAATAAAACGATGAAAATCTACTGTAATTCTGTGGCGATTTGTTTTTATTTGTTTCATGTGGGGATGTGTAATCTCTTTTTGACATAAACTGTCAATATTTGATGGTCTTTTCCACATTCCTTTAATTGCTTTCACAGCTAACTTACTCTGTTGTTCAGAACCTGGCCAAATGCAACCAAGAGGTTGAAACATCCCAATAAAAAACAAGTTATCAAAACTAGGGTGAAACATTTTTAGATACAAAGGAACAGGACCTTCAGTGTAATTCAAAAACTTTTTATCAAAAAACGGATGAGACAAAACAAAACCTGTACAAGCTATTACAACATCAAACTCTTCTTCACTTTTGTCTTTAAACTTAACTAGTTTACCATCAAAACTTTCTATTTCTACTTTAGGCTTAATCTTTCCATGTCTTATTTTATAAAGAAGCTCACTATTTACAGTTGGATGAGTAGCACCAAAATTATGATCAGGTATGGCTAAACCATAATTACTATTAGGTCCATTGGTGATGTGAGCAAGTATACCAGCTAAAAAATTTCTTATAAAAATTGGAAGAAAAACCATTTTAGAAGCAAAAACATCTGATGGTTGACCCATTAAAAATTTAGGAATGATTCGATATCCTCTTCTCCAACTAATTGAAGTCTGATCGCTTACTCTACTTGTTTCAACAGCAACATCACAAGCTGAATTACCTCCTCCTATTACCAATACTTTTTTACCTTTAAAAGGTTCGGATTTTTTATATTGATGAGAATGTAGAAAATCCCCATCAAATTGACCTTTATACGTTGGTAATTTTGGCTCCCAGTGATGACCATTACAAACAACCAAATCAGTAAAAATTTCTGTTTTTTCAACCTTTGCTTTTACAGTGGTAACCTCCCAGTTATTATTTGGTAAACGGATACAAGTTTTAACTAGTGTTTTAAACTCTATTAATGGGTATAAATTAAAATGCTTGGCATAGGATTGAAAATAATCACGCAGTTCATCATGAGATGGATAATCCGATACTTTGGAATCAAAAGGAAAATCTTCAAACTCTGATAATGTCTTAGAGCTAATTATATGTGTGGTTTCGAAAACACTAGAGTGACTTTCATTTTCATTGTAAATCCAATTCCCTCCTACATCACTGTTAAAGTCATATGCTAAAACATTGATTCCTGCTTCACTGATATTTTTAATTGCAGTAATTCCTGAAGGACCTGCTCCAATAATACATATACGTTTATTCAATGTAAATTTATTTCTTAAATTTTCTATATATAATAAAAGCAATACTAAAAACAACTATATAAGGAATCGCCATTAGGTATACAATCCCATCATTTATACCCTTGGCTGAGGCTTGACCCTCTTCACTCTCTAAAACAGCTCTACACATAGCACACTGTCCGAACATAGCATCAGCTAGTAAGAAAAGAATGATCAGTAATACAAACTTTAGTTTCATAATTAGTAGTATGGTGAAATCATTATATAAACTACAACTCCAGTAACGGCTACATATAGCCAAAGTGGAAATGTTATTTTTGCTATTTTTTTATGCGCCTGTATATCATTTGTAATTGCTCTAACATAAGTTACTAAAACAAATGGGATTACAGTGATTGACAAAAGAATATGGGAAATAAGAATAGTAAAGTATATATATCTAATTGTTCCCTCTCCTCCAAAAGGAGTAGACTCACTTGTCATATGATACGCAACATACATCAAAAGAAATACTAAGGATAACGCAATAGCGCATTTCATAAGCAATGAATGTAATTGTATTTTTTTATTCTTTATAGCAACAAGTGCAGATATTAAGATTAGAGCAGTAAGCCCGTTAATAGATGCATATATTGGCGGCAGAAAAGACAATGGCTCTACATTAGGCAATTTGACAGTAAATAAGAAAGCTACAACTACAGGAATAACAATAGATACTAAAATTATCAGCTTGTTGTATTTAATTGGCTTTGACATCTATGTATTATTTTAATAATTTTAATATATCTTCTTTAAGAATTGAAATTTCTTCAATTTCTCCATCACTATCCACCTTTTCTTTAAAGTCAATAGCACCTTTATAATATATTAATGGGTTTCCAAATTTATCAGACCTACACCTAATATAACCTTCTTTGTCAATTAAAGCAAAATTACCAGAATGCTCAAACCCACCTGCTGCAGAATCCTCTTGGGCAGTATATAAGTTAAAACCATTATTAGCAAGTTTATAAATCTCCTCTTGATCACCAGTTAAGAGATTCCAGTTCTTATTTGTAATACCATATTGAGTCGCATAATCACTTAAAACCTCAACAGTGTCGTATGCAGGGTTTATTGTAAAGGAAGCAAAACCAAGATTGTCAAATTCGCTAAATGAGTTTTGAATTTCCACTAGGTTGTAGTTCATAATTGGACAAATCGTAGGGCATGTTGTAAAAAAGAATTCAACCACATAAACCTTTCCTTTATAGTCTTCATTTGTGATTAGTTCTCCATTTTGATTGGTAAAGGAGAAGTTTGGAACTTTTTTTCTATCTCCATTAATTTCAAGATACATCAAGTCAGATTCTGCTATATTATAATTAACAGATCTACTTCTACTTTCCTCCCTGGCAATATCATCATTCGATAATCTATCAATAATTCTTGGTACAAAGATTATTCCAAAAACTAGTACTATAAATGAAATACCGATATATGAATTATTTCTTTTACTCATTAGTTTTCGATATTTTCATTCCTTCTATTGTTTGAATCTATACCGCCTTTACGCTTTTGTCTATATTCAGTAAATAGAATCCTTAAGTCGTCATTCATTTTATTTTTAATTTCTGAAACCTTAGTAGAATTATACGAACTTAATCCAAAAACATTAATACCTTTTTCTATATCAGATGGTTTTCTATCGTCTATCCTTCCTCGTTGATTTAAATCTTTATCTACAATAAAAATATATGGAGAGGATAAATGACTGTCTAGAGTATTGGATGATTTTAAAGAGCTGTATAGATCTTTTATTTGATCACTTGTGCCAAATGCAAAACCCCAATATTTTAATTCATCATAAGCATATAGCTCTAATAAAAGTTCATTGACTTGGTCCTCAGATCCGTTTGGAACTACCATTAACATTTGAAACTTTTTAAAACCCTTAAACTTGTCGTATATAAGTTCTTTAAGGTTTAATGCTACAGTAAGATTATCCATGGGATTATCTCCAAGAAATGCAAGTACCGTTATATTACCTCTAAGGAGTCTTTTATTTTTATCTATATAGCTGAAAGAATCTACATCTTTAATATTGTTCTTAACTATATCCAAAGAGTTGTAGTTATGAGTAGAAGGGTATAAAAATAATAGGAAGATTACAGGAAGGAAAAACAACACTCCTAATATGATCCATTTTTTTAAAGGCGTAGAATTCATTTATTTATTTGTAAGAAGAAAACAGTTAGAAATTATTAAAAATCTCTTTTTATATATCCTTGATCATAAGTGTTAAAAATATAACCTGCTTCTTGAATTAGTATCCATAATAAATAACAAATCAGGAAGATAGCGGTCCACACAACAACTCTTCTAAGAGCAGTTGTTTCATCTCTCATGTGCATAAAATCCCATGTTATATAATAAGCTTTAACAATAGTTAATATTATAAATACCCAGTTTAGAATTTTCATGCTTAAAAAGCTTTCCATCATAAACTCAGGTTTGATAATACCTAAAACTACTTCAACTGTAGTAACAATTGTAAGCAAGATTAGGACACCCCAAATTTTCTGTGTGTTAGATTTAAATTTAATTAAACCTCTAAAAATTTCTAACTTATGCTCATCAGCCATATCAATAATATATAATTAAACTAAATAGAAAAACGTAAATACAAATACCCAAACTAAATCGACAAAGTGCCAGTATAGTCCTACTTTTTCAACCATTTCATAACTTCCCCTTTTCTCATAAGTTCCAAGGATAACATTAAAAAATACAATGATATTTAATACTACTCCAGAAAAAACGTGGAAGCCGTGGAAACCAGTTATAAAGAAAAAGAAATCGGCAAAAAGAGGGGTTCCATATTCATTGTCTCTTAGATTAGCACCTTCAACTACATAAGAACCGTTTTCTCTTAAAACCCTTAAGGACTCCTCACGAGATAAAACAGTTTTATGATTATCTTCAATAATTTGTGTTCTTACAACTAGATTAGGAGAGGCCTCAAAACCTTGTATTACCTCTTCTAAAGTGTATGATGATAAAGCAGACTCAGACATAAACCATATACCTTTCTTACTTTCATGTTGTACTCTTTCTGATGGAATATGTTGAGCAAAATCTTTAAGAGCAACTCTATGATCAGAATCCGCATCTACAAATTGAATGATATTTCCTCCATAAGTTTTAACAGCTCCAAAATCTCCTTTTATAAAAGTTGCCCATTCCCAAGCTTGAGAGCCTACAAATATAAGACCTCCAATAATAGTCAGGAACATATAAAAAGTAACTTTAGCTTTTTTCATATGATGACCAGCATCTACTGCGAGTACCATTGTAACAGATGACATAATTAAAACGAATGTCATAAAGGCTACATAAATCATTGGAAGTTCTTGACCATGTACAAATGGAACGTGAGTAAAAACCTCATCAGCTATGGGCCAGGAATTAATAAACTTAAATCTAGAAAAACCGTAGGCTGCTAAAAAACCAGAAAAAGTTAAAGCATCCGATACAATAAAAAACCACATCATTAATTTACCATAGCTGGCTTTCATCGGCTTATTACCTCCGGACCAACCTTCGTTTTGACTTGATGTAGATACTGTAGAGCTCATAAATATGATTTATATTAAAAACGGTACAAAAATAATTAATTTATATGAAGAAAACTAAGAATAAAAATAAGTATATCCATAAAACATCAACAAAATGCCAAAAGTTAGATGCTAACTCAAACCCTAACATGTTGTCTGCTTGATATTTGTTCTTTAAAAGCATTACCAAAACCACTAATAAACAAAGTAAACCAACCAAAGCGTGGAGTAAGTGAAAAAAAGCAATTAGGAAAACAAAAGAGGAAGTCACATTACTAGTAGGTCCTGTAAAATAGTACCCCAAATCAATTAATTGTGAAAAGCCAGAAAATTGTAATACAACAAAAATAGCAGCACAAATTATAGATAAAACAAGCAGTATAGTACTCTTCTTTTTATCATTTTTTCTCAATGCTAACTTAGAAGTATGCAGAAAGAAACTACTTAAAATTATTATTATTAAACTAGCGGTAAAAGCTGAAGGCAATTCAAGCTCAGATAGCCAATCTACTCTAGTTTTACTTGCGACAAAAGCACTAGTTAAACCTCCAAAAGACATGATTAATGATGCTATTCCAAACCATAGCATCATTTTTTTTGCTCTAATATTTTTCTCTTTATTTGAACCTTGTGTTAAATCCATTTTGATTATTATAAATTATCGATTAAATATACTATTTGAACTAATGTTAAATATAAAATACTTACAAACATCAAAATTTTTGCATTTTGGGTTGTACTTGTTTTAAATAATTTGAAGGAATAAAATAATAAAAACATTCCTAACATAAGGACTATGACTAAACCATATGATGAAAGAGATAGATCCCCAGTGACATTAAAATATGGTACTATGGACATAATTATTGCCCAGAAAGAATAAAAAATTATTTGAAAAGTAGTTGATTTATCTTTTCTGCCTGTTGGCAACATCTTAAACCCTGCTTTTTCATACTCATCATTTTGCCACCACGCAATTGCCCAAAAATGTGGAAACTGCCAAAAGAACTGCATCAAAAATAATGCTAATGCTTCAACGCCTAATTCATTAGTTGCTGCTACCCAGCCAAGCATAAATGGAATTGCTCCAGGAATAGCTCCTACAAAAACAGAAAGAGGAGTGATTAATTTTAGTGGAGTATAAACACATGCATAAATAAATATTGATATAGCACCTAGCATGGCGCACAATGGGTTAATTAAATAAAGAAAGGTTAATCCTAGAATAACAAAAACAAAGCCAAGAGCTAGAGCAGAATTAACTGAAATTTGACCCATTGGCAATGGCCTTCCTTTAGTCCTTTGCATTAAAGCATCCAAATCTCTTTCAATAACTTGATTGAATACATTCGAAGCACTAACCATCAATAAGCCACCTGTAACTAAATAAAAGAAAATTGTAAGATCAAATTGACTCATTCCGATCAAGTAACTAATCACGGATGAAAAGACTACACTTACTGAAAGTCGAAGTTTTGTGATTTCAATAAAGGAGCTAAATGTAAATTTGTTTTTCTGCACTGCGGTTTTATAGGAAGTCATAGACTTAAAATATACAGCTGCAAAGATAAGTCTAAATTACAATAAGCACAATCTAAATTTATTAATAAATTGAATATAAAACCTAGTCTTGTACTTGGAAAATTATAGGCAATGAGTAAGGTACTATCACAGCTTTACCTCTTTGTTTACCTGGCTTCATTTTAGGTAATAAATTAATTACCCTTTGAGCTTCTTTTACCAATCTAGGGTGTGGAGCTCTTGCTCTTACACCAACTACATCTCCTAATTTATCAATTTTAAAAATAACACTAATTCTCTGTCTTCCGGAAAGACCAAGGTCTCCAGCTAAGTCAGTGTTAAATTTTCTTTGAACAAATTTTGTAATTTTCTGAGACATACATTTACGTCTCTCTGCGTTATTACCCTTATCACATCCAGGGAAAATTGGAACATTTTCTATAACTGAAAAAGGAACTTCAATATCTTCTTCAACTTCTTCAATTTCTAAGTCTTCTATCTCAATTTCTTCTTCTTGATCAGTTTCAGTAGATTCAATAACCGTCTCCTCTATCTCTTCTTCATCTTCTACAATCTCAATAACCTCTGGCGGTGCAGGTGGTGGTGGTGGTGGTGGTGGTGGCACAACCTGTTCTAATAATGGAATTTCTTCATCATCCAGCTCATCCATACTAACAAGACCTATATCAATGTCGCTTTTATCATAAACTTTCCAATTAATAGTTGAGTATGATAAGAACACCATCAAAGCTAATCCTATTGCAAAATACAACGAGGCATTTCTAGAAATGTCTGCTTTTGGATTTTTTTTAGATTCCATATTTTATTTTTTTGATTGCGGTTTGGTAAAATAACCAATTATTTGAATAAAAAACAAGTGATTATAATTTTAAATCTTTCTTTTCTTTAAGCTGAAATATATGTAAGCTATTAGTATTCCCGTTAAATTAGAAACAACGTCTAACAATTCAGCATTTCTTGTTAGAGTTAAAAACTTTTGTCCAAGCTCGATAAAAACTCCAAATGTAAAGGCAAAAACAAATAAATAAATCAATGCTTTACTTTTAAATAAATAACAAAAAGGATTATACCATAAAAAATAAAATAATAAATAAGAAATAAAGTGAGCTAACTTATCATTTATATCTAAACTAACAACTGAATTAGATATAGACTCTGATAGGCCTAAAAAAATAATTAAAGCACTGTACAGTAGTGCAAGAATTAAATTAAACTTATTCACCAATCATTTTTTTATAATCTTCTGCGGACATTAAATTATCAATCTCAGAGGAATCACTAATCTGAATCTTTATCATCCAACCCTCTCCGTAAGGATCATCATTTACTTTTTCTGGTTCACTTTCTAGCAATTCATTAAACTCAATGATTTCTCCTGCAAGAGGTAAAAAAAGATCAGATACCGTCTTAACAGCCTCTACAGACCCAAACACCTCTTCGGCGTCAAATTTCTCTCCTAAAGTATCAACTTCTACATAGACTATATCCCCTAACTCTCCCTGAGCAAAGTCTGTAATTCCAATTGTAGCAATATCATTCTCTATTAATACCCACTCGTGGTCTTTAGTATATTTTAAATTTAAAGGTGTACTCATTTATTATTTATATTAAATTAATTACCAAAATTATATCTCATAGTAAATCCAGATCGAATAGTTGTTTGTGGAAAAGCGGTTGATATTGCATATTCTGAGAATGAATAATCAAAATAAAATATTCCCGTTAAATTTCTGCTAAAATCATAATCAGCAGAATATTTAAAATTCCATATTGTTTGTCCTGATGTTACTTGATTATTATCTAAGTCCAAATATCTAATAATTGTTTTATTATTCCTAATAGAAAGATCTAATTTCATATTTAAATCACTCTTAATAATTTGGCTAGCTCCAGCCAAACTAGATCTTATCCTTAAGTCTTTAACTCTGTATCCAAAACCAAAAATATACTCATTACCTTGTATTTCAGTCAACAGGTTATTATCAAAACTCAAAGAGAGTAATCGATCTTTTTTAACTTCTGCCAAAATTTTTATGGAGTTTTTCATTTCAAAATCTAACTTAAACAAAGGACTAAATTGTTCCATTAGATTTATATTACTGTATAAAAATTCATTTTTATAATTATCCGACTGATCTAAAACATTTGGATTTTGAGAAACAAAATCTAAAGCTGGATTACCCTCATTATAATCTAAATTAGATCTAAACTGATTAATAGTATACATCGCATTATAACCATGAGAGATAGACAGTCTTTTAAAATTCTTTTTAAACCATTTTAACTTCATTAATCCTGTGTATTTTAATGTCCAGTTTGGAATAGGAATATCTCTAAATGCACCTAGGCTAGATGTAGATGGGTCATCACCTGTGTAAGCAGACAAGAAGGCTGGTAATAACACCGATTGATTAGTTTTACCATAACCCAATGGGAAACTGTTCAAATCTCCATTTTCAAAATTACTAGCATTATTAAAATCAATTCCAGCATCTAAAGCTAGTCTTCTTGCAATGACTAAACGATTTTCTCTAAATGCATCAAATGTTTCAGAACTATTCTCATCACTGTTTGAAAATGCTGTTTTTATTAAAACGGTTGATATATTAAAATTCCCTAAAGTATTTTGAATTAAAGGATTATAATCATCACTAAGACCATCGCCATTTTCATCTATAGTATTAAAGTTTTCAGTTAAATTCTCTGAGTAAGTCCTCCCTGCAGTTAAATCTATTTTTAGATCTCTTATTGGGGTTAGGTTAGCAGAAAAAGTTAAATTTTTATTTGTAACCTCGGTATATTGCTGATTGAAATCAGGGAACACAGTTAGCCACCCATTTTTTGCGGCTAAATATCTAATATCTCTTTGGCTACCAAAAACATAACCAAGCGAAGGTTTAAAAGACCCTATAAAGTCTGGTGTCTGTAAATACCCTGGTAAAAACGATCCATTGTTTTCTGAATAATTTAACTGTATTCTTTTAACGCTAGTTAAAAGGTCAATCACAGTATTTTTAAAATTAAACTTTTTGTTAGTTGGTGAATTTCTCTGACTTCGAGCGGCATTTGTACCACGATCTTTATCACCAGATTTTCTGTTATTGTTTTTAACTAATCCTATATATTTATAGAATTTTGACATGTCTAATGAGCTATTTATATTATGGGTATTAGCATTAGATATCGTATTTCCTAAGTCATAAGTCTCTCCATTTAAAGTTAAATTTCCAAACAAATCAGATCCTTTTTGCCATTGAAAATCACCAGTATATGAATATGAGGCTCTTAAAAAACTAAATGTTGGGATTTTATTTAAGGGAAGCTCATAATTGATTGCAAATTGTTGGGATTGTCTATTAGGATCTCCAATATCAAAAAATTTATCAAAAACATCAAGAGAAGAGTCTTGTTCTCCATTTATATTATCCTCTACAAAGTAATTCTTAACTATGTTATTATTAGAAGCATTATAACTAAAATTAAGAGCATCACTGATTACATAATTGAAATTATATTGAAGGTCAAAGTTATAGTTTCTCCTAAGAAGTTCATTAACAGAAATATTATCTCCTGTCAACTCAGACTGCCTGAATTTTTGTTTATTAAACTGTCTGATAAAATCTGTATTAATTGAAATATTTGTGGGTAACAGGTTGAAGTTTATGTCTTTTAAAATTTTAAAATACTTACCTGTGAACAAGGAATCATTTTTCTTAAATGGCTCTAGTTTTATAGAATTAAAATTAAAATTATATGCTGCTCCAGCCCTAATATTTTGATCTAACAAATCTTCTATTTCATAATCCCTGTGCTCAACTTGATTGTAAGAATAATTTAATGTTAAATTTTCGATATCATAAAATCTTGACTTTCCTTCACCACTTTTTTGCTTATTTACACCAATAAAATTAATACTCTTTCTTTTGGTGTAATCTTCAGATTGATCTAGAATACGGCTTTTCTCATTAGCATCCTCTGCTGAATTTAATCTATTTTGTAGTTTAATGTCTTTATACTGTTGATCATATTCCGGAGTTATAAGCTCTTCACTTAATCCAAAATTAAAAGGTATAGATACCTCCCATTTTTTTGGCAGCAATTGACCTATGTTAATATTTGAAACTAAATCATATTGCCTCTTATCTTCAATCTCTCTTTCATTTGGCCCCTGCTCAATACTTCCAAATCCGCTGGTACTCTGTCTTCCAGTAGCGCTTAAGCTCATAAAGTCTGCGATATTAGCATCCATGGTCAGTATAGCTGCCCAACCACCTTCATTATCCATATCTGACAATCTGAGTTCATTAAACCAAACTGAACCGCAGACATCCATGTTGTCTTGTCTTGGGTTTTTAACTCCTACCATTAAGGTTCTAATGTCTCCAAAGTTAGGGTTACCTTTAATTGACACCCTATGTTGACCCATTTCAAACTCTGAAAATTCGTCTACTGGTTCAACCAAAAGATTATCACCAAAAACATCATAAAAGATAGGATTCTCATTAGCTAATGTACCATTAGTAATACCTAATGACTTTATTGATTCTAGAATTTCAATTGGCAAATTAATTTCATTGATTTCTGGCCAAACAGATTGAGGATCTAATGTGTTGGTAGAAGATCTTTGTAAGGGTACTTCGATTTGATAATAATTTTGAGTTAAATCATTACCAATTCTTATAAATCCAACAATATCACCATCTGAGAGTCCTGGATCTGAACCTTCTTCCGCATGTAAAAACATTCTTATTCTTTTGTACTGTCTCATGTCTACATTGATGTTTTTGTAAACAGCTCTTGAGTCTTCAGTTTCTAAAGCACAAACATCTAAAACTAAGGATTGTTCATTTTGCCTAACAATTGTATTATTATTATTAAACTGCTCTCTTTCTACCCCCGGTGGCGAAACATAGCTTTCTTCATTTTCTTGAATTCCAATAACCCCTACATTTACATTAGTGATGTCATTGTCATTGTTTAGTTCTTCATCCAGAGATAATTGATATTTTCTCCAGTCACTTCTAACAAGCTCTAGAGTACCAAATCTAAATGTTGTATTCTGAGTAAATTCATTTAAATACATTCTAATAAATCTAATAGATCTAAAGTCAGAAATCCCTCCTACAGTATTTGTAGGTTCATTAACAGGAACTCTAAATTGATACCACTTAATTGTTTCTGATGTACCATTAGGAAGGGTTACGGTTTTCTCTTTCCTGTCTTTTATATACTCATTGTTTATATCTGACAAAGAGTTTGGAGTAATATCGATTTCATATTCATAATAACTATCAATAGTATTCATTGTATTATCCCTATTAATATCTTCAGCATCTGGCTGAGTAGATGAACCACGATTAGTATTTGTAAATGTTTCTGGGGAATTTCCTTCTAGACCATTGTAATTTTTATACCTGTCTAAAATATCTCCATCTACATTTAAGAAGTAATTGTAGTTGTCATTCGAGGGGTCATCTAGTTCAGAGAAAGAAGGGAACTTAATTACTTCGTCTTGATCATCATATCCATCTAAACCCACATCTTGATTTTCTCTTTCTTCTCCAAGAGTCGAAAACGCATAAATTAAAGATTGATTTTGGGGCACAACTGACCCCCAAGTAGTTTCATTTAATAAGCTAATATCTCCATCTTCAGGCAATCCGTTTTCATATTGTTTTCTACCATCCTTCAAGACATCTTCAGAAATGTTACCTAAATTAAAATTAAGTTTACCACCTAAATTTTCTGAATTGTTGATAAAAGGATCTTGTAACCAAAACTCTATATACTCAACATTTGATTGTTCAAAATCAGTAGTTGTGATTTGTCTTGTTATTCCAGCCCAACTATTTGAAGGGTTTGTTAAAGTATTTTGAGAATTTTGAGGATTCATATTATATGGCCCTCTTTCTTCTGGATAGTAATTTAAATCGAAAGAATTTATTACAGACAACTGTCCTTGAACTATATCGATCTGAGGGAAAATTTCATCAATAAAAATTCTACGTGTATAAGGGTCAGAAACATCATTATCGTTTATATCGCTTGGCCTTATACTACTGTAAAAAATTGGATCAATTGAGTACCAATTTAATAAAGCTCGATCATACCCATTTTGAATTCCATTAGCATCTTCACCTCCGTCATTATATAACAAACCTAGGTTTTTAGGTCTACTAGATAAAGACCAAGCTTGAGTGCTCATAAGATCTATAATATTTTGAGTTCCTTCAAAGTCATCAACATAAGAAGTGACCTCCCCTTTAAAATCAGTTCCTTTTGGAGCGCCAGGAACCAAATAAGCTACTTCTCCTCTAACAGACAGGTTTGAAGGAACTTCGGTCTCAATATTAGGAAATTTGTTGATTAGCCTAGTTAAAAAAGGTACTTCAGTTGCGAAATTACCATTAAACCCAAATATAGTATTGTTGATAGGCTCTGTACCATAATTTGCTTTTTGAGTAACTGGTCTTTCATTAAGGTTTAAAAATGTACCACCTAATAAAAAGTTTTCGTTAAATTGATGTTCTACATTAAACCCTGTGAACCTTTTGGTTTGTTGTCCAAAAGTGGCATTATTTTCAACACTAACATTAATAGGGGTTCCTGAAGATTGGAGCGCTGGGTCAAGAATCTGAACTGTTCCCAATTGATAATTTACAGTATAATCAACTCCTTCAGTTAGGACTCTTCCTCCTGCAGTGACATTAACCGAACCTCTAGGAACATTATATGCACCAATTGGAATTCCTGAACTACTAGATGATTTGTATTTTCCTGTAATTTGAAATTTGTTTTTTTCAGAAGACTGAAGTGCTATAGTTTTGGAAGAGTTGTAAAGAGAAGAATAAACGTATTTTTTTTGATTTAGGTTATAATCATCTGTAATGTCCTGATTTCCGTTATAATCTTCATTAGGATTCAGTCTTAACTTCTCAAAGAGGAATTCTCCAAATGGTTCAACCTTGGTAAATATAATTTTTCCATTATTTTGAAGAACAGTTATCCCTGGAACAAAATCAAAAAAACCGTCTCCGTTAAACTGAGGGTCATTGTTGGAGTTTAATCTATCAAAATTAAAAAGGTTTAAAAGTGGTGTCTCGCCTAGGTTTAAATCATTAGTGTTATTAGTTGGAAAGGGGGTTCCTTCAACAGGTGATATATAATTTAAAGGAGAGGATTCATTATAAAAAATATTTAGCTTAAAACCATCTTCTTCTAACTGAAAAGAACCGGTATTGTAGATATTTTTCATCATTAAATCCCACATAGGTTCATCTACGCTACTCACTGTACTTTTTAATAATTTTACTACTAAATTATTATTATTAATAACAGGATTAGAATCGTTATTATCACTTACCTCAGTAGCTTGAACACCATCATTTGCAAATTCTCCAACTTGAAATACTTGATCTCCAATTGTATATTGAAAAGCTACAGCCAGTATTTCATCATTATCAAGTTTTTGATTCAGCGATATATAGCCTAATTGAGTATTAATATTATAGTCTGATCCAGGTAATAGCTTTTTAGCATTCTCTAACTTACCATAATCAAAACCCTCATTTACATTTGGTAAAAGAATACCTGATTGTATTGTTGCAATATCACGAACAGAGTTAGTAAGTTGTGAATTTGCTTGCCCAATAATCATTGGGTTAAATCCATTATTTGCATTGTCCGGATTAGCATTAGGTCCTACGAAAACATTAACACTTGAGGATAAAGATGAAGACTCACCTAAATCCTGAAATGCTACAATATTTCTTACATTTTCTACTCGGTTATTTCTATTGGTTACCCATACTTCAGTACGAGTGATTTGAATATTAGAATTAACAAAAGGATAATTTAATAAGGCTTGGTTATATTTATCTCTAAAGGCATGACTAAGAAAAAAATGTCTATTCTCATCATAATCTAGAGCTCTAAACTCAAATTCTTCAATTGTACCTCCAGCCTGAGCCACAACTGTTTTAGCTTCTGATTTTTGTTCAGAAAATACAGCAGTAACTCTAGTTTTACCAAATTGGAGCTCTGTTTTGAATCCAAATAAACTTTGTGCGCCAGAAATCAATGAACTATTTAACGGCATACTTACGTTTCCTACTTCAATTTTTTTTATAATATCATCTTCCGTAGGCTCATATTGAATTTGCATAAGATTCTGGAAGTCGAATGTAGATTGAGTATCAAAATTTGCATTAACCTGAACCCTAGTTCCTACTTTACCAAGTAGACTAAGACCGATTCTTTGATCAAAATCAAATGAAAAGTTACTTCTATTTCTTGGTGAAAAAGAAGGATTATCTTGTTTTGTATAAAGAACACCTAAATCAATTTCTAAAGATCCCTGAGGAACAACTTCTATAGTATTACCCCCAAATATTGATTCAAATAACTTAGAGTTTACATAAATCTCAGGAATTAAATTTTTCTGGAGTTCTTCTGAGCCATCCAATCTACCTTCAGCAGCATTTACTTTGTCTTTATAATATTTTTTTAAACTTTCATTTAAGACTAACTCTTCATATTCTTCAGAAGATAAAATTATTGGATAATTAATGTTAAAACTTCCAACAGATTGATTGAAAAAGTATCTATCACTAACTGGGTCATATACATAGCTTTCAACTATACTAGGAGGGTTATCTAACTCAATATCAGTGGTTGCGATATCTTCATTTAGCTGATCTTGAGAAAAGGTGAAGTTAACAGATAGTGCTATAACTATATAAAATACGAGCGTATTAAATTTATTAAAAAGTATATTTTCAAATATATTCAAAGTAAACTATAATTTTTTCAAAGCCTCTTTAATTACAAACTCAACAGAAGCATCTACATTATCTAATATGATTTTATCTACTAATTTCTCAGAAGTCTTTTTATTAATTCCAAGTACTTCTAGTGCAGATAACGCTTCTTCTTTAGCGGTATTGCTATTTGGGAAAGAAACTTTATCATCAAGGTCATATATTTTTAACACTTTATCTTTTAATTCAATTATTACCCGTTGAGATGTTTTAAGGCCTATGCCTTTAACAGATTGGATCATTACAGAATCTCCAATTGAAATTCCTTGAATTATTTGTTCTGGCGAAAGAGATGATAACATTGTTCTTGCGATACTAGCACCGATACCACTGACTGAAATAAGTAATCTAAATATCTCTCTCTCTTTTAGGCCATAAAATCCAAATAAAGTATGAGAATCTTCTTTAATCTGAAGATGGGTATATAGCTTTAAATTTTCCTGATCAGGAATAGCTGAAAATGTATTTAAAGAAATATTAATTAAATAGCCTACTCCATTTACATCAATAATAACACTTGTAGGTGATTTTTCAACTAATTTTCCTTTAATATGTGTTATCATGATTTGATTTTATTTAGTCAAATTTAGTTAATTTATTTTTCTTGATTCTTTCATTTGTGCATCTATTACTGCTATAGCTGTCATATTAATAATTTCATCTACGCTGGCGTCTAATTGTAAAATATGCACAGGTTTTTTTAAACCCATCATTATTGGCCCAATATTATCAGCTTTATTCAATTCTTTCAAAAGTTTATATGTAATATTAGCAGAGTCTAAATTTGGAAAAATCAATGTATTTACTTTTTTAGAGGATAGTTTTGAGAATGGGAAAATATCATTTCTCATTTCGTTATTTAATGCGAAATCGGTTTGAAGCTCTCCATCTACTATTAAGTTAGGATAAGATCTGTGTAAATATTTTACTGCAGTTCTAACTTTAGTTGCTGAGATATCTTTAGAAGACCCGAAATTTGAATACGAGGTCATTGCTATGACAGGCTCAATTCCAAACATTTTAACTGTAGTAGCTGTCATTTGGGCAATTTTTGCTAAATCTGCAGCACTTGGATCAATATTAATTGAGGTATCACTCAAAAATAATGGACCTCTTTCTGTAATTAATAAATTTGTAGTTGCAATTCTAGTAGCACCGTCATCTAGCCCTATTAATTTTAAAATTGGCTTTACAACATTTGGATAGCTTTTTGAATAGCCCGTAATTAAAGCATCAGCATCTCCTGAATTCACCATCATTGCTCCAAAATAATTTCTCTCTCTCATTAATTTTTTTGATGCTAATAGAGTAAGACCTTTCCTTTCCTCTTTCTTCCAGTAAATTGAAGCATATTCATCAATCATAGCCTGACTATTTTCTTTAGGATCTATAATCTCAATATCTGCATCAAAATCTAATTCTTCCATTAATGAATTAATAGTTTCCTTTCTTCCTAGTAAAATTGGAATTGCAATTCCCTCATCATAAACAAACTGTGCAGCTTTTAATACTGTTAGTTGATCTGCTTCTGCAAAAACAACTCTTTTAGGGTTGATTTTTGCTCTTCCATGCATTAATCTTACTAATTTGTTGTCTCCTCCAGACCTTTCTATAAGTTCATCTTTATATTTAGTCCAGTTTTTTATAGGAAATTGAGCAACTCCACTTTCCATTGCAGCTTTCGCAACTGCTGGAGGAACAACTGAAATTAATCTAGGATCAAATGGTTTTGGAATAATATAATCCTTACCAAAAGCTAATCTTGTTTGTTCATAAGCAACATTAACCTGTTCTGGTACTGCCTCTTTAGCTAAACTCGCTAGAGCAATAACAGCAGCTTTTTTCATTTCTTCATTTATAGTAGTTGCCCTAACATCTAAAGCTCCTCTAAAAATAAATGGAAATCCAAGCACGTTATTAACTTGATTTGGATTGTCACTTCTCCCAGTAGCCATTATTATATCATCTCTTGTGCTTACAGCTAACTTATAATCAATTTCTGGGTCTGGGTTTGCCATGGCAAAAACAATGGGATTATCAGCCATTTTTTTTAACATACTTGCCGTCAAAATACCAGATGTAGATAAGCCTATAAAAACATCTGAATCAACAATAGCTTCTTCTAAAGTTGATATTTTTCTTGATGTAGCAAACTCTGCCTTGCTTATATTTAAATTTTTTCTTTTTTTATTAATAACTCCCTTGCTATCTAGCATAACAATATTGTCATTATTAAGACCAAATGATTTATAAAGCTTTGCGCATGATATAGCTGCTGCACCGGCTCCACTAATAACTACCTTAACATCTTCGATTTTTTTGTCAGCAATTTCTAAAGCATTAATTAAAGCCGCAGCTGAGATAATTGCAGTACCATGTTGATCGTCATGCATTACGGGGATATCTAACTCTTCTTTTAATCTTCTTTCAATTTCAAAAGCCTCTGGTGCTTTGATGTCTTCCAAATTAATTCCTCCGAATGTAGGTGCAATATTTTTTACAGTATTGATAAACTCATCAATATTTTCAGTATCTACTTCGATATCAAAAACATCAATATCTGCAAAAATCTTAAACAATAAAGCCTTTCCTTCCATAACAGGTTTAGAAGCCTCAGCACCAATATTTCCCAATCCTAATACTGCAGTACCATTTGTAATTACAGCAACAAGGTTTCCTTTAGAAGTGTATTTATAAGAGTTTGATTTATCTTTTTGAATTTCTAAGCAAGGCTCAGCTACTCCTGGAGAATACGCCAAAGAAAGGTCTCTCTGTGTGGCATACTTTTTAGTTGGGACTACTTTTATTTTTCCTGGGGTTGGTTTAGCATGGTAATCTAACGCTTGCTTTCTTGTAGTTTTTCTTTTCATTGTAAACTTGATGAATTACAAATGTAATATCTTATGATTGAAACCAAAACTTAATAGGTTAATGTTTTAAGAAATTTATATTTCTTTTTAAACCTTTAAACTTAGTTCGTTTAACAGCAGACTTTGAGAACACTTTACTAAAGGTTTCTTGAGTTATTTCATCCCAATCATTCTTAGTCATGGATAGTAAGTCTGGGTTTGGATTGAATAAAGGTTCATTATGAGGCTTAGAGAATTTGTTCCAAGGACAAACATCTTGACAAATATCACAGCCAAACATCCAGTCATTAAACATACCCTTCATAGAATTAGGGAGATTGTCTTTTAGTTCTATAGTGAAATATGAAATGCACTTACTTCCGTCAACTACATATGGCTCAACTATTGCATCTGTAGGGCAAGCATCTAAACAAGCAGTGCAAGATCCGCAATGATCTGTTTGCGCATGGTCAGTATCTAAATCAAGATCAATTATTAGCTCAGTAATAAAATAAAATGATCCAACTTTTTTAGTGATTAAATTAGAGTTTTTACCAACCCAGCCTAGTCCACTTTTTGCAGCCCAAGCTTTTTCTAAAATCGGAGCTGAATCTACAAATGCTCTTCCCGAAACATCTCCAATGTTTTCTTTAATAAAATATAATAATTCATTTACTTTTTCTTTTACAACAAAGTGGTAATCGGCACCATAGGCATACTTTGAAATCTTAGGCGACTTATCTTTATTTAAATTTTGATTAGGATAATAGTTGTATAATAAGGAAACAACACTTTTTGAATCTAAAACTAATTTAGTTGTATCCAATCTTTTGTCGAAATGATTTTCCATGTATTTCATTTCTCCATTCATGTTTTTGTTAAGCCACTTTTCTAGCCTAGGAGCTTCTTCCTCTAAAAAATCAGATTTACTTATACCACAAGAAATAAACCCAAGTCGATTTGCTTCAGATTTAATTAATTCAGTATATTTTTTTCTTGTAGTCAATTTTATTTATAAATTAAAACAAACCCTTTTGTTTATTTGTTCTAATTTTTCCAAGGTGTTTATATGCTATCTCCATAACTTCTCTTCCTCTAGGGGTTCTCATGATAAAACCTTGCTGAATTAAAAAAGGCTCATAAACCTCTTCAATTGTTTCTGCATTTTCTCCTACAGCGGTGGAGAGGGTATTTAAACCTACAGGGCCTCCATTAAATTTATCAATAATAGTATTAAGAATTTTATTATCCATCTCATCCAACCCGTACTTATCTACATTCAAGGCCAGCAAGCTACTTTTGGATATATGAATATCTATCTCACCATTTCCTTTGATTTGCGCAAAATCTCTAACTCGTCTTAATAAGGCATTTGCAATTCTTGGGGTACCTCTACTTCTACCAGCTATTTCCACAGAAGCCTCATGAGAAATGGGTACATCTAGAATGTCGGCACTTCTTTTGACAATTGTAGAAAGTACCTCTTTAGTATAGTATTCTAATCGGCTTGTAATCCCAAACCTTGCTCTCATTGGGGCAGTTAATAAACCAGATCTTGTCGTAGCTCCAATTAAAGTGAAAGGGTTTAAATTAATCTGAACAGATCTAGCATTGGGACCAGACTCAATCATTATATCAATTTTGTAATCTTCCATAGCAGAATAAAGATATTCTTCAACTATGGGGCTGAGTCTATGAATTTCATCTATAAACAAAACATCTCTCTCTTCTAAATTTGTAAGAAGTCCGGCTAAATCACCGGGTTTATCTAATACTGGTCCAGAAGAAACTTTTATTCCAACTTTTAACTCATTAGCTAAGATATTTGCTAATGTTGTTTTTCCTAATCCTGGAGGACCATGGAATAGCGTATGATCCAAAGCATCATTTCTTTGATTAGAAGCTTCAATGAAAATTTTTAAATTTTCTAATATTTGATCTTGCCCGGTAAAGTCATCAAAAGATAACGGTCTTAAATTTTGTTCAAATTCATGTTCGTCAGATGACAAACTTTCTGAAGATGCATCAAGGTTCTCATTCATAAAACAAATATAAAGAAAAAGCCTTTCGTTTTAGAAAGGCTTTTTTTTAAAATGAAAGTTATTAACTATTAATACTCTATTTCACCTTTTTTCATCGGTATATTTTGTGGCACGAAATCTTCATCATAACCTGGCTTACTATAGTCATATGGCCATCTGTATACTTCAGGAATTTGTCCTTGCCAATTTCCATGAATATGCTTCATTGATGCAGTCCACTCTAAAGTGTTAGATTTCCATGGGTTTTGTGGAGATTTTTTTCCGTAAAACATACTATAAATAAAGTTGTATAGAAACACAATTTGAATTAATCCACCTACAATTGCAAAACCTGTAATAATTTTGTTTGTATCGGCTAGGTCATCGAATAATGGAAAATTAGAGTTTGTATAATATCTTCTTGGTAATCCAGCCATTCCAATAAAATGCATTGGGAAAAACACTCCGTAAGCACAAATAGCAGTTACCCAGAAATGTACATAACCCAAGTTTTTATTTAACATTCTGTTAAATAACATTGGGAACCAATGATATACACCTGAGAATAATCCGTATAGCGCAGAAATACCCATTACTAAGT
The DNA here is from genome assembly GCA_028825365.1 of Flavobacteriaceae bacterium. Taxonomy (GTDB): domain Bacteria; phylum Bacteroidota; class Bacteroidia; order Flavobacteriales; family Flavobacteriaceae; genus SGZJ01. Next base: position 21,853 of record JAPKAF010000013.1, read on the forward strand.
GAAAGTGAGCTACCACAAAGTAAGTGTCGTGTAGATTAATATCAAGAGCACTGTCTCCTAAAATAATCCCCGTCAAACCTCCTGTAATAAAAGTTGACACGAAGCCAATTGAAAATAGCATTGCAGGGTTAAACTGAATATTACCCTTCCACAGGGTTGTTATATAATTGAAAGCTTTTACCGCCGATGGAATAGCAATTAATAGCGTTGTAAATGTAAATACAGAGCCTAAAAACGGATTCATTCCTGAAATAAACATATGGTGACCCCAAACAATTGTTGACAAAAATGCAATTGCAAGAATTGATAGTATCATGGCCTTGTAACCGAAAATTGGTTTTCTTGAATTTGTAGAAATAACTTCGGAAGCGATTCCCAGAGCTGGCAATAGAACTATATATACCTCAGGGTGACCAAGAAACCAAAATAAATGCTCAAATAAAACTGGAGACCCACCTTGGTAATGTAAAACTTCTCCCTGAATAAAAATATCTGATAGAAAAAAAGATGTCCCAAAGGATCTATCCATTATAAGTAATAAAGCAGCAGATAATAATACGGGAAAAGAAATTACTCCAATTATAGCCGTAACAAAAAATGCCCAAATAGTTAATGGCATCCTTGTTAATTTCATCCCCTTGGTTCTTAAATTTATTACAGTAACTATGTAATTTAGAGAACCCATTAATGAGGAAGCAATAAATATACCCATAGATACTAACCATAGAGTCATTCCTAGACCCGAACCTCCTTGCGCCAACTCAACAGCACTTAAGGGAGGGTATATTGTCCATCCTGCTGCAGCTGGGCCTGCTTCAACAAATATAGAAGCTACCATGATAACAGTAGAAAGAAAAAATAACCAAAAAGAAATCATATTTAAAAAACCAGAAGCCATATCTCTTGCTCCTAATTGAAGTGGTATTAATAAATTACTAAAGGTCCCACTCAGTCCAGCTGTTAAGACAAAGAAAACCATTATTGTACCGTGCATAGTAACTAGCGCTAAATAAATATCAGCATCCATAACTCCGTCAGGAGCCCATTTACCTAGAAAAAATTCAAATATTATATTTGGCTCTTCTGGCCATGCAATTTGTAGTCTCATTAAAAGAGACATTAGTATTCCTATGACACCCATAAATAGTACACCAGTAATTAAATACTGCTTAGCAATCATTTTATGGTCTTGACTAAATATGTATTTAGTTATAAACGTTTCTTTATGATGATGTCCGTGATCTTCAGTTGGATCAAATTCTATATATTCTGACATATTATAAATATTATTTTTGAGCTATTAATGAATTTTCAAACTTAGTTTGTTGGTTTATCCAATTATCGAATTCTTCTTGAGTTTCAACGATAATTTTCATTTGCATATTATAATGTGACTTACCGCAAATTTTATTACATAACAGTAAATAATCAAATTCATAAGGGTCTAAAGCTTCTTCACCTTTTTCCTGAAGATCCTTACTTTTTTCAACTCTTATGTTGTTAATATTCAATATTTTTTCAACCATTTTTGGTGTTTTCCTCATGTCTATTGTTGTAACACTTGGAGTAAAACCAAACTGGGTAATCATACCTGGAACACAGTTCATTTGAGCTCTAAAGTGAGGCATATATGCAGAATGTAAAACATCCTGAGATCGCATTTTGAATAAGACAGGTTTACCTACGGGTAAATGAAGTTCCGTAGTGATAACATCATCTTGTGCGTTTGGATCAAATTCATCAAGACCTAATATATTAGCTCTATCAATATCAATTAACCTAACATTAGATTTACCAAGAGCATTGTCTTCACCAGAATATCTAGCTTTCCAATTAAATTGTTGAGCATATAATTCAATAACCATTGGATCCTCATCTTGATCAACGTTCATTATTTCAGACCAAGTAACTAGACCATAAGTAATTAAGACAGTAAGAACTATCGCAGGAATGATAGTCCACAAGAACTCTAGTTTGTGATTGTCAGAATAAAATAAAGCTTTATTACCTTTTTGACCCTTGTATTTATAGGCAAAATAATATAAGAAAAATTGTGTGACAGTTTGAACAATGAATATAAGGACCATTGATACCATCATAAGGTTATCAATCTTGGAACCATGTTCTGATGCTGCATTTGACATCAGCGGGAAATCACCATATCTAATAAAACAGACTATTGTAATAACATAGATAAATACTAGAAAACCTAACATTAGGTTACCGTTTATTCTATTATCCTCATCATTAGCGATTTCTGAGTTATCTATAACAACAGTGCTTACTTGAGTCAGATCATATATTTTAACTATCTGCCAGATAGCTATTACGATAAATAATAAAATTAAAATTGTCAAAAAAGTATTCATTTATATATACTTAAATATTAGTAATGAAAGTTTTCACTTTCTTTTATGTACGGGTTTCCTTTAGCTAACAGTGGTGCTTTTGATAATGAATAAAAAACTATTAACATGAATAAACCTGAAAATAAAGCCAAAGCACTTATTTCTGGTAAACCAAAGAACCATCTGTCGACTACTGTTGCAGGCATGATCATAACAAAAATGTCCACATAGTGTCCGATTAATATAACAACTCCAGCCATCACAATAAACCATGGAAGTCGTTTGTAATCACTATTAATTAAAACTAAAAATGGAAAAATGAAATTCATTACAATCATTCCGAAAAATGGAATTGTATAATGCTCTATCCTAGTCACATAATAGGTAACTTCTTCGGGGATATTTGCATACCATATTAACATAAACTGAGAAAACCATAAGTACGTCCAAAACACACTAAAACCAAACATGAATTTAGCTAAATCGTGTAAGTGACTATCATTAACAAAATCAAGTAGACCTTTAGATTTTAAATAGATAGTAATTAATGCTATAACAGTGATACCACTTACAATCATACTGGCGAATAGGTACCATCCAAACAAAGTACTAAACCAGTGTGGATCAACACTCATAATCCAGTCCCAAGACATCATAGATTCTGTATAAATGAAAAACACCAAGAACACAGCTGAAATTCTAAAGTTTAATTTAAAATATTTATTACCACTATTATTATCTTGAGCCAACGAAAATTTTCTAGAAAAATATCTATATAAACACCAACCTCCAATAAAGATTAAAGCTCTAATGATAAACCAAGGTTTATTTAACCAGCTAGATTTACCTTGAATTAATTCATCATGAGCAACAACCTCTGGATCCATCCAAATAAAAATATGCTTATCCCCTATAACTGCAATAGCTAAAACAATTAGTGCTCCAGGTAATAAATAGTAAGTAATCGCTTCCATAACCCTGTATAAAACAGGTGACCAACCAGCCTGTGATGCATATTGTATAGCATAAAAAGCAAGTACCCCTAGAGAAATCATCATAAAGAAAAAAGCAGCAACATATAAAGCAGCATAAGGTCTATTATGGATTTGATGCATTACATGTTCCGCATGCTTATCTTCGTTTGCATCATGTGATAAATCACCATGGTTATTGCTAACTGATTCAACTTCATGATCAACAGATTCATGAGAACCACCATGAGATGATTCATCTGCTAAAATTTCCTTAACTTCTTCTAAAGATTTATGTGAATTGACATAACTATAACCCCAACCCAAAGCCCCTAATACTATAAGAGTAATAGAAAATATTTTTAATCTGTTTGAAATAGTATACATTTTTTCTAAGCCTTTATTTTAATTTTCTAAATCTGATTTTAATTTCAACACGTAATGTGTTACCAACCATCTTTCTTCATCGTTCAATTGATTCGCATAAGAACCCATAGAGTTTTTACCAAAATAAATTGTATGGTATATACTACCTTCATTAATAGATCTACCTACATCTGAATAACTTGGGATTCCTAATATTTTTTCTCTTTTCATTAAAATACCTTGACCGTCCCCTTTGTTTCCATGACAAACAGCACAATATATATTATATAATTCTTTTCCCTTTTTCATATCAACTTCTAGTATTGAAAATGGATTTTTTAAATTGCTTTTAGCTAGATCATATCCAGCCGTATTATTCTCATATTCAAATAGAGAATGACCTCTTGCAATAGTTCCAACAGGTGGAATCAAAGCAGAGTTTCCTTTTTCAAATATATCATACTCTCCATAAGTATCATAAGGGATTGACCTATACATGTTAGGCATATATTCATAATTAGGAGTACCCTTAGAGTTACAAGAGTTTAGTATCCCTATAACTGAAGTAAGTATTAATATTTTAAATATATTTCGCATAATATTAATGAGATTCTTTTTCAATAATTTTTATTTCTACGGCACCTGATTCTTTAAGGATTTTTTCTAAATCTTTTAATTTACTCGACGGATCTATTTCCATTAAAAAATGATCATCAGTAGTTCTTTTATCAGGGTTCTCTGCATTTTTAAAGGGCCACATTCTACTTCTAAGATAAAATGTAATTACCATTAGGTGGGCAGCAAAAAAAACTGTTAACTCAAACATAATTGGAACAAACGATGGCATATTTTCAATATAACTAAAGCTTGGCTTTCCTCCAATATCCATCGGCCAATCCTCAATCATAATATAATTCATCATAAGAATAGAAACAGTAAAACCTATGCAACCGTATATAAAGGAAGCAATAGCAATTCTAGTAGGCTCTAAGCCCATAGCTTTATCTAGCCCATGAACAGGAAAAGGAGTGTAAATTTCTTCGATATGAAACTTTTCATCTTTAACCATTTTTACAGCAGACAATAAAACATCATCATCATTGTAAATAGCATGAACGAATTTTGAAGACCCCATTACTTATTTGTTTTTATTATAGAAATTTTAGAAGTTCTTTTATCAGCACCTGTGCCAACTAAAGATTCTCCAGAATCTCTTAATTTTTTATATTTTTCCCCTGAACTTTTTAATATCGTCTTAACTTCAGCTTGTGCTATTACAGGAAATGTTCTTGCATACAATAAAAATAACACAAAAAAGAATCCAATCGTACCAATGAAAATTCCTATCTCAACAAATGTTGGTGAAAACATTGTCCAAGATGAAGGTAAATAATCTCTATGCAATGATGTTACGATAATAACAAACCTCTCAAACCACATTCCTACATTTACTACTATTGAAATAAAGAATGAAAACATAATGCTAGTTCTTAATCTTTTAAACCACATAAATTGAGGAGAAAACACATTACAACTCATCATCATCCAATAAGCCCATGCATAAGGACCTGTAGCTCTATTTAAAAATGCATACTGCTCGTATTCGACTCCAGAGTACCAAGCTATAAATAATTCAGTTATGTAAGCAACCCCTACAATAGATCCCGTAATCATAATTACTATATTCATTAGTTCAATATGCTGAACTGTGATATAATCTTCAAGATTACATACTTTTCTCATTATTATCAGTAGAGTATTAACCATTGCAAAACCAGAAAATATTGCTCCTGCTACAAAGTAGGGAGGAAATATTGTTGTGTGCCAGCCAGGGATTACTGAAGTAGCAAAATCAAAGGATACTATGGTGTGAACTGATAAAACTAAAGGAGTCGCTAACCCAGCTAGGACTAGAGAAACTTCCTCAAATCTTTGCCAGTCTTTGGCTCTTCCCGACCAACCGAAACTCAATAAACTGTAAATTTTCTTTTGAAAAGGTCTTACTGCTCTATCTCTAATCATTGCAAAATCAGGAAGAAGACCTGTCCACCAAAAAACTAAAGAAACTGATAAATATGTTGAAATAGCAAAAACATCCCAAAGTAAAGGAGAATTAAAATTAACCCATAATGAACCAAACTGGTTAGGTATTGGTAATACCCAGTATGCTAGCCATGGTCTTCCCATGTGTATAACTGGAAATAATCCTGCTTGAATTACTGAGAAAATTGTCATTGCTTCAGCAGACCTGTTAATTGCCATTCTCCATTTTTGTCTGAAGATTAATAAAACAGCAGAAATTAGAGTACCTGCGTGACCAATACCTACCCACCAGACAAAGTTTGTAATATCCCATGCCCATCCAACAGTTTTATTTAATCCCCATACTCCGATACCTGTAGAAATAGTATAAACCATGCAACCTATCCCCCATAAAAATGCAAGTAGAGCTAATGAGAATACAATCCACCATTGTTTATTTGCTTGCCCCTCAACAGGTCTTGCAATATCAACAGAAACATCATGATATGATTTTTCCCCTGTTACTAATGGTCTTCTAATAGGTGCTTCGTAATGAGACGCCATAATACTATATTATTAACTATTTTTATTATTTCTAACTTTAACTTGATACACTACATTTGGTTTTGTACCAACAGTGTCCAACAAGTGATAAGCTCGATCATCTTTAATTAAACTTGATATTGGACTTTCTTCTTCATTTATATCTCCAAATCTCATAGCGCCACTACTACAAGCAGCAGAGCACGCACATGAATCATTGAATTCTCCCTTTGATACTGGTCGACCTTCAACCTTAGCTTTTAAAATTACAGCCTGAGTAGTTTGTATACAGAAAGAACATTTTTCCATAACTCCTCTAGATCTAACAGTAACATCTGGGTTTAAAACCATTCTTCCAAGATCATCATTCATGTGATAATCAAATTCATCGTTCTCATTGTATAAGAACCAATTAAACCTTCTAACTTTGTAAGGGCAATTGTTAGCACAATACCTAGTACCAACACACCTGTTGTATGTCATTTGATTCTGCCCTTGTCTACCATGAGTAGTTGCCGCTACAGGACATACTGTTTCACAAGGAGCATGATTACAATGTTGACACATTATAGGCTGAAAAGCAACTTGCGGATTTTCAGAGGGGTCTTCCATTTCTTTAAACGTGGATAAAGAACTCCCTAGGCCACTAATATTATCTTTTTTAATATCATCACTTTCAAAAGAATCTTCTGACGAATAATATCTATCTATTCTAAGCCAGTGCATATCACGACTTTTTCTAATTTCACTTTTACCTACTACTGGCACATTGTTTTCTGCATGACATGCAATAACACAAGCTCCACAACCTGTACAAGCATTTAAGTCAATTGACAGGTTAAAATGATGACCAATAGATCTGTCAAATTCATCCCACAAATCAACAGATGGGGATGATACAGGAGTTTCTTCATGATTTAAAGAAACTACTGCTTCTGGATTCCAGACATTAGAATCTTTAGTATTAAAAATTTCAAGGTTTGTTTCTTTTATAATATCTCCTCTACCCATTAAAGTATTGTGAAGCTGAACACATGCAAACTCATGAATTTCATCAGTTGCAGTGATTTTAATTGACTGGACAGAATTAGAACCTTTAAATAGTTCATATCCACTAACACCAGTCATCATAACCTCTTTAATTCCTCTTTTTCTTCCGTACCCAAAAGAAAGTCCAACAGTACCTTTGGCCTGTCCAGGCTGAATCATAACAGGCACTTTAAGTTCTCTATCATCTAAAGTTATGATAGCATATTTACCATTTAATCCACCATCAGCACCATTTTTACTTTGATTAAAAAAGGTAGATGGTTCTAGATAAAGGTTTAAATTTTTTGCATCAGCTTCTGAAATAGTTAAATAATTATCCCAAGTAGTTCTGGTAATAGGGTCAGGGAATTCTTGAAGCCATGGATTATTAGCACATTGTCCATCTCCCATACCTGTTTTTGAGTAAAGGTTTAGTTCAAATGTGTTTTCTGGTTTAACTTCAATTGCACTAGCTAGCGATGAAATAGAAGCAAAAGAATTATTTTTTTTACTTATAAAACTTGATCTAGAATTAGTGGATTTTTTATTTTCATATATTCCATCATGTAATGCTTCATTCCAAGTTTTAACAGATAATATATTTTTTTTCCAATTAGATTTTAAGTAATCGTGAAATGTAGTGCTATTATTATTCCATAATAATAATATTTCTTGAAACTGCTTAGTATCAAAAATAGGTCTTATGGTTGGTTGGGTAATCGAATACTCCCCTTTGGTCATTTCAGCATCTCCCCAAGATTCTAAATAATGTGGTGAGGCAGCAAGATAACTTACATACTGAGCTGTTTCATCATTTTTCATTGAGAATAATACCGACAACTCTGTTTTTTTCAAACCTTCAATGAAAGAGTTTGAGTTAGATAAAGTATAAACCGGATTAACACCAGACATAATGATAGCTCCAACCTTGTCATTATTCATGTCAATAATTAGCTTCTCAACATCTTTATCGTTCCCTTGTCTTGTAAGTATGGTTTTGTTAGGCTGAAAAGCTTCGGAATTTAATTTTTGGTTAATCTCTAGGACTAAACTTTGGTAATCAAAATCTTGTATTCCAGAAACAACTACCGGGTTTTTACTCAGCAATAATTCACTCATTAAATTATTAACGACTGTAGTAAGTTTATCACTTAATTTAATCTCAGATATTTTATTAAATAGTTTTGAATAAATTGATAACAAAACTAATTTTTGATCATTTTGATTTGTTGGATATCTATTATCGGCATTAGCACCAGTTAAAGACATATTAGCCTCAAAATGAACATGCCTTGACATTTTACCTTTTATAGGTATCCTAGATTTCCCATAGTTAGAGTCAAAACCACCACCTTGCCAGTCCCCTAATATATCAGCACCTACTGATAAAATAAAATCTGATTTTGAGAAATCATAATTTGCTAAACCTCTAATTCCATATTTAGCCTGGTATGCATCTAAAGCAGCTGATTCTGAGATAGCATCATACACAATATGTTTTGTGTTTGGATAATTTTCTTTAAATTCTTTTATTAACTTATAAGTGGATGGACTTGCAAAAGTCTGGGTTAAAAAGACGATTGACTTTGAACTATTTCTTAATAAGTTTAATTTTTTCTTAGTATCATTATTAAACTCAATCCAAGAACTTTCCTCTTGATTTTTAAATGGCTTAGCTAGTCTAAAGCTATCATACAAATCTAATACAGAAGCTTGAACTCTGGCATTAGCGGATGCAGATATAGGTGCTAATTTATTTTTTTCAATCTTTATCGGTCTACCCTCTCTTGTTTTAATTAAAACATTAGCAAAGTCATAACCATTAGCTATAGTAGTAGCATAATAATTAGCTACTCCAGGAATTATTTCTTCTGGCTGAACAACGTAAGGGATTGATTTAATTACTGGGCCTTCACAAGCAGCTAAAGAAGCAGCTGCAGTACTAAAACCAACAAACTTTAGAAAATCTCTTCTAGTAGTTGAAGACTCTGACATACTTTTATCATCACCTAAAAATTCGTCAACAGGAATCTCTTCAATAAACTCTTTTTGTTCTAAAGACTCTATAGCATTGTTATTTAGCGGATTTAAGTCTGCTAAATTTTTCCAATATTTCTTATTCTTATTTGATGACATAAATAATTATATATAAAATATTAATAATGGCATTTACCACATTCTAATCCACCCATTTGAGCAGCAGTTAACTTATCAACTCCATACTTCTTGGATAACTGTTCATGAATCTTTTCGTAATACTGATTGTCTTTAACTTTAACATTCGTTTCACGATGGCAATTAATACACCAACCCATCGTTAAAGGAGAATATTGATACATTATCTCCATTTCTTCAACTGGTCCGTGACAAGTTTGACATTCAATACCAGCAACAGAAACGTGTTGCGCATGATTAAAGTATGCAAAGTCAGGGAGATTATGGATTCTAACCCACTTGACAGCTTGTGTTTCACCAGTGTACTCTTGAGATTCGTCATCCCATCCAACAGCTTTGTATAGTTTTTGGATTTCAGCATCATAAAATTCTTTTGAGTACTCTTCAGTAGTTTCGCCGTTATATTCATAAATAGATTTATGACAGTTCATACAAACATTTAATGATGGTATTCCAGAGTGCTTACTAACACGAGCAGAAGAATGACAATACTTACAGTCAATTTCATTATCACCTGCATGAATTTTATGAGAGTAGTGAATAGGTTGAACAGGCTCATAGCCTTGATTAACTCCAATCTGCATAAGAAATCCGTACACAAAATAGGCACTAACGAGCAACATTAAAATAGCACTACACAGTAATAGAAATTGATTATCTACAAATGCTTTCCAAAGTGGTTTTCTAGTCGATATTTTTTTGGTAGGTAATTCTATATTGCTTTCAACAGCAAACCTTCTAAGGGTTTTGTTCACTAAAAATAGCCCAAGCGCTAAAAGCAAGAAAACAAAAGCAAATGCACCTAATATAATTTCATTAGAAATTCCATTAGAATTATTTTCATTTCCAACTGCAACTTCAGTTATTTTAACAACGGGAACAGCTTTTTCTTGTGCTGTGTAAGACAGTATATTATCAATTTCAGAATCAGAAAGCTGAGGAAATGCAGTCATTGCAGAACCATTATATTCGGCATAGATTTTATTGGCATAATCATCTCCAGATTTGATTAAAGATGCACTATTTCTAATCCAAGAATACATCCATTCTTTATCTAATCCTTCATCATTGTATAATCTTTTTTCAACACCCCTAAGAGCTGGGCCAGTCATTTTTTTGTCAAGCTTGTGACAAGCTGCACAATTAGAGTTAAATAGAGCTTTTCCTTTAACCGGGTCTAATTCTTGAGCAAAAGTGGAGGTATTAAAAATAAATACTAAAGCAAGTAGTATTTTTCCAGCAAGGTTGTATAAAAAATTTGTTGAATTTTTAATAGAGTAAAATTTAGAGTTTACTTTTTTATATTTTTTGTTCATTCAAAAGAAAAAATCGTTCATAAAAATCAAGCACAAAAATAACACATATAGACGATTATTTAATGATCACATATACTAATTTTTTTTTAAAATTATAATTTATAAACATTCTAAATAATAAATCTAGAGCTTATCAAAAATAACTATACATTTGTAGTTCAAAAATACTTAAAAAATGGATAGGATAATTATTTACTTGTGTATATTTATTAGCTGTCAATTCTCTTATTCACAGTCTGATTTAATACAAATAAAACAAAATCCTAAAATCGATACCTTAATAAAACTAAAGAAAGAATTGAATAAGAACTTATTCAACTTGAAAATCCAAATATTTAGTGGGAAAAGAGATAAAGCTTTAGAGCTAATCAGCAAGCATACAAAAAACAACTACCCAGGTAGTAAAATAAAGCTTGTCTACGAAACACCAAATTATAAAGTTTGGGTGGGTGATTTTTTTACACAACTCCAAGCAGACAGAAAATTACTGTTGATTAAAAAAACGTATCCTGAGGCTTTTATATTTAGGCCAAAACCTAAAGTTCAGAACGAAGAAGTAGATTTAGAAAAAATTTAAACAATAAACTATTTAAGTTTTTTCTTAATTTCTACTTGCTGGAAACCTTCAATAACATCCCCTTCTTTTAGGTCGTTATAGTTTTTAATTTGTATTCCACAATCATAACCTTTTGCAACTTCTTTAGCATCATCTTTAAATCTTTTTAATGAAGTTAATTCACCAGAGAAAACTACAATACCATCGCGAATAAGTCTTATTCCACAATTTCTAAATATTTTACCAGTAGTGACCATACATCCTGCAATAGTTCCAATTTTCGATATCTTAAATGTTTCTCTCACTTCGGCAGTACCAGTAATTTCTTCTTTGAAATCTGGCGATAACATACCCTCCATGGCATCTTTAAGGTCGTTTATAGCATCATAAATTATTGAGTACATTCTAATATCAATTTCTTCTTTATCTGCAATTTGTTTGGAGTTTCCAGTCGGCCTAACATTAAACCCAATTATTATTGCATCTGAAGCGGAAGCCAATAAGACATCACTTTCAGTTATCGCTCCTACTCCTTTGTGAATAATATTTACCTGTATTTCTTCAGTTGATAATTTTTGGAAGGAATCTGTTAATGCCTCAACCGAACCATCTACATCACCCTTAAGGATAATATTTAGTTCTTTAAAGTCTCCTAAAGCGATTCTTCTACCAATTTCATCCAAAGTAATATGTCGTTGTGTTCTAACTGACTGCTCTCTTTGTAACTGAGTTCTTTTCACTGCAATTTGTTTAGCCTCTCTTTCATCAGCAAAGACAGTAAACTTGTCACCAGCTTGTGGAGCGCCATCTAAACCAAGAATTGAGATTGGAGAGGATGGGCCTACACTTTCAACGTTGTTCCCTCTTTCATCTTGCATAGCTTTGACTTTACCACTATTTTTTCCAGCAAGAACAAAGTCACCAATTTTTAATGTACCTGTTTGCACAAGAATAGTGGAAACATATCCTCGACCTTTATCTAAAAAGGCTTCAACAACTGTTCCAGAAGATGCTCTGTCTGGATTGGCCTTAAGCTCTAAAAGCTCAGCCTCTAATAAAACTTTCTCTAACAAATCGTCCACACCATCACCCTTTAGAGCTGATATGTCGTGAGATTGGATTTTACCTCCCCAATCTTCAACTAATAAATTCATTTGCGAAAGACCTTCTTTTATCTTATCTGGATTTGCAGTTGGTCTATCCATTTTATTGATCGCAAAAACTATAGGGACTCCCGCAGCTTGAGCGTGTGAAATAGCCTCTTTAGTTTGTGGCATAATATCATCATCTGCTGCAATAACAATTATTGCTAAATCAGTTACTTGCGCTCCTCTTGCCCTCATTGCAGTAAATGCCTCGTGACCAGGAGTATCAAGAAAAGTAATTTTTTGTCCACTAGATAGCACTACACTATAAGCTCCTATGTGTTGAGTAATACCACCTGATTCTCCTGCAATTACATTTTCTTTTCTAATATAATCTAATAAAGAAGTTTTTCCATGATCAACATGACCCATAACTGTAACAATTGGAGCTCTAGGTTTTAGGTCCTCTTCTGAATCTACGATTTCTTCAATTGATTCTTCAATATCTGCAGTTACAAACTCAACACTATAGCCAAACTCTTCAGCTACAATACTAAGCGTTTCTGCATCTAATCGCTGATTCATTGTTACCATCATCCCAAGGGTCATACATGCAGAAATAATTTCAGTAACAGAAACATCCATCATTGTAGCTACCTCACTTGCAGTAACAAATTCAGTTACCTTAAGTAACTTACTTTCAGCCTCAACGTTGGCTTGTTCATCTTCAGTTTTTTGTTTGTGTTGGTCTCTTTTATCTTTTCTGTATTTAGCAGCCTTACCTTTTGAGCTTTTCCCTTGAAGTTTTTCAAGAGTTTCTCTAACTTGCTTTTGCACTTCTTCAGCACTAGGCTCTTCTCTTGTAGATGGAGAAGATTTAGCTTTAATATTAGCCTTTTGAACTGGCCTTTGACCTGGTCTT
>JAPKAF010000047.1 GCA_028825365.1 Flavobacteriaceae bacterium
CCAAGTACGATAACATCGTATTCATGATCTATAATTTTATATGAACTCATGTATTTAAATTAAATATTATTATAATTGTAATTAAAGGAATTATTATAGCAAATATATTCAAAGTTTTGTTTGCGACATTTTTGATTTTTTCATCCTGTATATAGTCTTCAAATACCTCACTAATACTTAAGGCTGAAAAAAAATAGGCAAAAACTAACAACAAAGAAACTAAAATTTTAGATGGCTGATTTGAAAAAAAATTAACAATATCAACATAATCTTTATTGAAAACTGAAACTAAATTTAAAATAAACCATGTCATTAGTGGTATCAACACCACAGAGCTTACTCTCATTAATAGCCATTTTTTAGTCACGTTATTCATGCTAAATAAATTGCTTTCCAATTAAATAAATTAAAATTGTTAAAAAAAATGAACCAATAATCACGATTAATCCCGTTATCTTTGTTACTTTTAATTCAAACCCATATCCTAGGTCCATAATTAAATGTCTTATTTCACTTAATATCTGGAAACTAAATGACCATGTTAAACCTAAAATTATGAATTTTCCTAAAATAGAATTTAAAAATACCTTAGTAAACTCATAACTATTTTCACCTAGTAATAATGATGCAATCCAAAAACAAATTATTGTTATAGCAACTATATTTATTATTCCTGTAATTCTATGTGAAATAGATACTAGAGAAGATATGTGCCATCTATAGATCTGAATGTGTGGTGATAAAGGATTATTATTTTCCATTAAATTCACCTTTAATTAAAGTTTCTGCAATCTCAACAGCATTCAATGCCGCTCCTCTAAGTAAGTTATCAGAAACAATCCATAGGTTTAATGAATTTTTATTAGTTTTATCTTCTCTTATTCTTGAAATATAAGTTTCGTCTCTACCTTCTGCTTCGATTGGAGTACTATATCCTCCATCTTCTCTTTTATCATAAACCTCACAGCCTTCTGCTTTACTAAAGGCATCTCTAACTTTTTCTAAAGAAAATGGTTTTTCAAATTGAATATTTACTGACTCTGCATGAGAAATCATGACAGGAATTCTTACACATGTTGCTGTTAATTCTATTTTGTCACCAAGAATTTTTTTAGTTTCATTGGTCATTTTTAATTCTTCTTTAGTATAACCCTCATCTGCAAAAACATCGATTTGAGGAATGGCATTAAAAGCTATTTGTTTAGTAAAATTTCTAGATTTAATTTCTTTATTTTCTAGAGATGATTTAGTTTGCTCTATTAGTTCATTCATAGGGTCTTTGCCACCACCTGAAACAGACTGATATGTCGAAACAACTATTCGTACAATATTAAATAAGTCATGTAACGGTTTAAGAGCAATTACTAATTGAGCTGTTGAGCAATTAGGGTTAGCAATTATATTTTTTTTCATACTCTTAATTGCTTCTGGATTTACCTGTGGAACAATTAATGGCACATCAGGATCCATTCTAAAAAAACTAGAATTATCTATAACTGTTGAATACTTTGCTGCTTTTAAAGCATATTGTTCTGAAATTTTTCCACCTGCTGCAAAGAAAGTAATTTTAATTTTTGAAAAATCAAATGTTTCAAGGTTAAAGACCTCATGCTCTTTGCCACTAAAATTTATTTTTTGACCAGCACTTCTTGGTGAAGCAACTAAAAATAGTTCCTTTATAGGAAGTTTTTTTCTCTCTAGAACTTCGAGAATTTTTCTTCCAACATTACCTGTGGCTCCTACAATTGCTATATTCATGATGTTATTAGGCTTTTATACTAGATGAAGGGTAAATCGCAAACTTTTCCACTAAAAGTGCTATCATTTATTTGAATTTTAAAGGTTTGAGATACTTCCCAGTGGGACTTCTGGATCATTGCTATTCCAATAACCATTTGAAAATGAGGTGAATAACAAGATGACCTTAATTCACCAATTATATTATTTTTCTCATCATATAAATTTTTTGATCCTGTGAGACTAATTTCTTTTATATCAATTTTAATACCCATTAACTTCTTTTGGGCTCCTTTTGATTTAACTTCTTTTAATTTATCTTTTCCTAAAAAATTTATATCACTATCCAAACTAACATATTGATCAAAACCACATTCAAATGGATTATCACTGTTATCAAAATCATTTCCATAAGATAGTAATGCACTCTCAATTCTCTCTATTAAGTTTGGACACCCAGGTCCTACATTAAATTCTTTTCCAACTTCAAAAAGATGGTCATATAATTTTTGTCCTGACTCTGTATTTTGAACATAAACTTCATATCCACCTTGCTTAGACCATCCTGACCTTGCTATTAAATGTTTAGTTCCATCAAAATCGAAATAATCAAATCCAAAGAATTTTAGTTCAGTAATTTTTTTTCCAAAAACTTTTTCCATTAATGCAAATGATTTCGGACCCTGTATTGCCATTATATCCACTACTGGTTCTATAATTTTAACATCAAATTTATGTCCAGATGCTAAACCTTTGGCAAAAAATATTACATCCGAGTCTGCTATTGATAGCCACCATCTGTTTTCATCCAGCTTTAGAACAACTGGATCATTAACAAGGTTTCCATTTTCATCTATTATTGGACAATAATAACATCTCCCAATTTTAGATTTTGATAAATCTCTACATGTCATCAATTGTACTAATTCTGCAGAGTCTTTTCCCGAAATCTCTACTTGTCTTTCTGCAGCAACATCCCATACTTGAACATGCTCTTTTAAATGTTTGTAACTATTTTCTATTGATCCAAAAGCAGCAGGTAACAACATGTGATTATAAATTGTATATGCTGTAACTCCTTGTTTCTCTATTCTTGAGGTATACGGAGTACTTCTTAGTCTTCTAGATTTTGCAATTGAAAAATTTGTCATTTTTTTAGAAATTCAGAGATCTTTTCTCTCATTTCAAAAGCTTTTTCAAACATAATCATATGTCCACAATCTTTTATTATATGTGTCTTTGAATTAGGAATAAGTTCAGCGAATTTCTTGCCTTTTTCAAGGTTAACCATCTTATCTAACTCACCAAAAATAAATAATGTAGGGCAATTAATTGACTTTAGAGCTTCAGATCCATTTTTATAATTATTACAAGCTACAAGATCAATAGCTAAAATTTCTCTAATATCTCTTGAAGAATTAATAATTTTTTGTACAGGATTGCCTCCAATAAATTTTTTAGAGTTCTCGTAACTCCATTTCATCATCAGTTTAATTGCTTGATTGTCTCCATCTTCAGCAAGATCAATTAAGTCTTGATTAACTGGCATTCTATATGATCCGCCAACAAATACTAAGTTTTTAACTTTTTTTGGGTATTTAAAAAAATATTCAAGTGCCTCCAAGCATCCTTGTGAGTGTCCAATTATTGTTATCTTAGAAATGTTAAGTTTATTAAAAACTTTTTCTAACCAATCAGAAATTTCTTCTATTGATCTTAAACTTTTACCTTCAGAATTTCCATGCCCTGGTAAATCAATTGCTAGAACATTATAGTTTTGATTTGATAAATATTGTTCTGTTAAAGACCAAACAATATGAGAAAGGCCACTTCCATGAAGTAAAACTATAGTATCTTTATCTTTATCTATACCTTGACCTGCATCTGAAACAAAAACTTTTTTATCATCTATTTCAAGAATCAACTTAAGTCCTTTAATTTTTTTCTAAGCTCAAATTTTTGTATTTTTCCAGTTGATGTCTTTGGTAACTCACAAAATATAACTTTTTTTGGAAGTTTAAATCCTGCTAAAGTTTCTCTACAGAAATCTATGATATCTTTTTCTTCTGCAGACTTATCCTTAATTAACTCAACAAAAGCACAAGGTGTTTCTCCCCACTTTTCATCTGGCTTAGCAACAACCGCAGCCAAAGATACTGATGGATGATTTGCTATTGTATTTTCTATTTCAATCGAAGAAATATTTTCACCACCTGAAATTATTATATCTTTAGATCTATCTTGAATTTTAATATATCCATCTGGATGCATAACCGCTAGATCTCCTGAGTGAAACCATCCACCAGCCATTGACTTTTCTGTTTCTTCTTTATCTTTATAATAACCCTTCATTACAATGTTTCCCCTAATCATAATTTCACCCATGGTTTTTCCATCTTTAGGAACTTGCTTCATAGTTTCAGGATTCATAACAACTGCACCTTCAGTATTAGGATATCTAACACCTTGTCTTGCTTTAATTTCATTTTTTTTATCTTTTTCTAAAGTATTCCAATCTTCGTTCCATGCACACTGCAACATATGACCATAAGTTTCTGTTAATCCATAAACATGCATCACTTCAAAGCCAAGGTTTTCCATTTTTTCAAAGATAATACTTGGTGGAGGAGCGCCGGCAGTTAAAACATTTACTTTTCTTTTTAAAGCTTTTTGATCCTCTTTTGGAGCATTAACAATCATATTTAATACTATTGGTGCTCCACCAAAATGGGTTACTTCATATTTATCAATTAATTCAAACATCTTTTTCACATCAATGTTTCTTAAACAAATTACCCTTGAATGCAGCATCGCCAGTGTCCAAGGATAGCACCAACCGTTACAATGAAACATTGGTACAACGCATAAAAAATTTAGTCTATTAGGCATGTTCCAAGCTGTTACACTGCCTGTTGCCATTAAATATGCACCCCTGTGATGATAAACTACTCCTTTTGGTTTTCCGGTTGTTCCAGATGTGTACCCTAATGAGATTGCCTCCCACTCATCTTTAGGCTTTTTCCATTCATAATTTTCATCACCTGTATTTAAGAAATTTTCATACTCAAGTTCTCCTATTTTTTTGAAAGAACTTGTGTCTATGTCTTGGTCGTCAATATCAATAATTGTAATTTTATTTTTAACATTTTTTAAAGCTTTCTCGATTACATCGTGAAATTGTCTATCTACAATTAAAACTTTTGCATCACTATGCTGTAAAATATAACTTATTGTATTTGGATCTAGTCTTGTATTAATTGCATTAATTACAGCTCCCACCATTGGTATTGAATAATGAGCTTCAAAAATTTCAGGGGTATTGAAGGCCATTATAGAAACTGTGTCTCCAGTTTTTACACCTAGTTTGTCTAATGCGCTAGCAAACTTAACACATCTTTTATAAACCTCTTTCCAAGTATAAGATCTACTTTCATAAACTAATGCTTCATAGTTTGGATATATATCTTTGGTTCTTTCTAAAAATGTTAAAGGAGATAGAGGAACATAGTTAGCCTTATTTTTATCTAAATTTGTATCGTAATGACTCATGTTAATTGAATTTAAAATTCATTATGTAATCACTTCCTGATGTGGCAGTTTTAAAATGACTTTCAGCTCTTGGTAAAACTCTTTTGAAATAAAAATTTGCAGTTTGTATTTTATCATTATAAAAATTTTTATTTTGTTCGTAATCTTTAAAACTTACCTCTAAAACTTTTATCCATGCATGAGCTATAGATACAAAGCCTAATGCTTTTAAATAGTCATTACATGCTGCACTTGCGTCATCTTTTGAGTTTTGTGTTTTTTCTTTAATCCAGGTAGTAAATTTAGATAAAATTTCTAAGTGTATTTTTAATTCTTCTATGAAGGGTTTTAATTTTTCATTTTCAATGTTGCAATCATTCTTGATCAATTCCAAATATTTATTAATTATATCACCATTTTTATTTACTAGTTTTCTAAAAACTAAATCTGCTGCTTGAACCGAATTTGTTCCTTCATATATTGGAGTAATTCTATTATCTCTATATAATTGCTCTATTCCTTGGTCTTTTGTATATCCATAACCACCATGAATCTGCATTGCATCACTGGTTATTTCCATACCCATATCTGTAAACATTGTTTTAACAACTGGTGTCATTAAGGAAACAAGGTCAGACGCTTCTTGTTTTACTTTTTCATCTGGGTGATAAAGGCTAACTTCTGTTTGTTGTGATAGCCAAAAACATAATGCTCTCTCTCCTTCAATAATAGATTTCATATTAAGCAGAGACTTTCTAATGTCTGCATGTTCAATAATATAATCTGCTCCATTTTCAGATTTACTATAATTTGTTTTTCCTTGTTTTCGCTCTTGTGCATAGCTTAGTGAGTTTTGATAAGCTATTTCAGAAATTCCTAGGCCTTGTATTCCAACAACTATCCTCTCTAGGTTCATCATAGTAAACATTGAGCTTAAACCTTTATTTTTTGGTCCAATCATATAACCAGTTGCGCCATCAAAATTTAAGACACAAGTTGCCGATCCTTTAATACCCATTTTACTTTCTATTGAACCTGTAGAAACTCCATTTCTTGAACCTATAGAGCTATCTTCATTAACTATAAATTTAGGAACTAAAAATAAACTAATACCTTTGGTTCCAGCAGGAGAATCTGTGGCTCTTGCTATCACTAAGTGAATAATGTTTTCTGTAAGATCTTGGTCACCTGAGGTAATAAAAATTTTTTGACCACTGATTTTATAAGTTCCATCAGGTTGCTCTTCTGCTTTTGTTTTTAATAAACCTAAATCAGTTCCACACACTGGTTCTGTAAGACACATAGTGCCACTCCACTTACCTTCTACTATTTTTGGAAGATATTTATCTTTTATCACATCTGTTGCATGATGTTTTATACAATTATAAGCACCAATACTTAATTCGCTATAAAGCTTAAATGATAGACTTGCAGAAGAAAGCATTTCATCAAAAAAAGCACTTACTGTTTTTGGCATTCCTTGACCTCCATATTTTGGGTCACAAGAAAGTGAAGTCCATCCATCCTCAATATATTTTGTATAAGCCTCCTTGTATCCAGGAGGTGTTCTAACTACTCCATTCTCTAAGACTGACGGATTTTCATCACCTGATTTTGCTAATGGTAAAATTAGATTCTCATTAATTTTAGCTGCTTCAACCAATATATCTTTTACTAATTCTGAGTTAACCTCTTTGTATTTTTCGATTTCATTATAATTTTTATTGTTTCTCAACTTATCAAAAAGAAACATCATATCTTCAACTGGTGCTGTGTAATTTGGCATTACTGAACTCTAGAATAAATTTTTAATTATTGCAATTTTGAAATTATTGCATCACCCATTACTGATGTTGATACTTCTTTCATACCTTCAGAAATTATGTCTTTAGTTCTAAGACCATCATTTAAAACGTCTTGAACAGCTTTTTCTAAAGCATCAGCCTCATTATCTAGGTCTAATGAATATCTTAATGCCATTGCAAAACTTAAAATTGATGCAATCGGGTTTGCAATTCCTTGGCCAGCTATATCTGGTGCTGATCCATGAATAGGTTCATACATTGCTCTCATCTCTCCATCTTTATTTTTTGCACCTAGAGACGCTGAAGGTAATAAACCTAAAGATCCTGTTAACATTGAAGCTTGGTCAGAAAGCATGTCTCCAAATAAGTTATCGGTAACAATTACATCAAACTGCTTTGGATTTTTTAATAATTGCATTGCACAATTATCAGCAAGCATATGACTTAATTCTACATCTTTATATTCTTTGTCATGAAGTTCTTGAACTTCTTCTCTCCAAAGTTGTCCTGCTTCCATTACATTTGATTTTTCACATGATGTAACTTTATTTGATCTTTTTTTAGCTAAATCAAAGGCTACTTTTGCTACTCTAACTATCTCGCTAGTCGTATATGTATGAGTATTAACACCTTTTCTTTCACCATTTTCTATTGGCTTGATTCCCCTTGGCTCTCCAAAGTAAATTCCACCAGTTAATTCTCTAACTATCATTATATCTAATCCTGAAACAATTTCTGGTTTTAGAGTTGAGGCATCCACTAATTGTTCAAAGCAAATTGCTGGTCTTAGATTTGCAAATAATTTTAATTCTTTTCTTAATTTTAATAATGCTCTTTCAGGTTTTTTTGAAAAATCTAAATTATCCCATTTAGGACCACCAACAGCTCCTAACATTACAACTTCACATTCTAATGCTTTATAAAAAACTTCATCTGTGATCGGAGTTCCATGTTTATCAAAAGAACAACCACCTGCTAAATCTTGATCAATTTCAAAGTCTAAAGATTTATTTGAATTAAACCATTGAATAACTTTTTTAACTTCCTGAATAACTTCAGGTCCAATGCCATCACCAGGTAAAAGTAAAATTTTTCTTTTCTTAACTTTAATCATTAAATATCCAAGGTTTATTTTCTTTTAATTTTTTTTCGTAA
>JAPKAF010000014.1 GCA_028825365.1 Flavobacteriaceae bacterium
GTAACTGACTTTGCAAGATTTCTAGGTTGATCTACATTCCTTCCAAGTTTTACAGCAATGTGATATGACAATAACTGTAAAGGAATGGTTGTAAGTAGTGGTGTTAATGATTCAATTGTTTCAGGAACTTCAATATAGTAATCGGCGATTTCCTTCACGTCTTTATCCCCTTCAGAAACAATTGCTATTATTTTTCCTTTTCTAGATTGAATTTCTCTAATGTTACTAACTACTTTTTCATAATGACCTTTAGAAGTTGCTATAACTACTGTGGGCATATTTTCGTCAATTAAAGCTATTGGACCATGCTTCATTTCTGCAGCAGGATAACCTTCTGCGTGGATGTAGGATATTTCTTTAAGTTTTAAAGCTCCTTCTAATGCTACAGGAAAGTTAAACCCTCTTCCTAAATAAAGACAATTTTTAGAGTTTTTAATTTCTTCTGCAATCTTTTCTATTTTATCATTAAGACTTAAAGCTTTCTCAATTTTTTTAGGAATACTATTTAGTTCCGATAGGAATTCAATAAATGAATCAGATGACAAAATCCCTTTAGCCTTAGCTATTTTTAATGCCATTAAATATAATACAGTAATCTGAGTAGTGAATGCTTTGGTTGAAGCTACTCCAATTTCAGGTCCTGCATGTGTATAAGAGCCTGAATGAGACATTCTTGTGATAGACGACCCTACCACGTTACAAATTCCATAAACAAAGGCACCTCTTTCTTTTGCTAATTTCATAGCGGCTAAAGTATCAGCAGTTTCGCCTGATTGCGAAATTGCTATTACGATATCATTAGCATTAATTATTGGATCTCTATATCTAAATTCAGATGCGTATTCTACTTCAACTGGAATTCTAGAGATTTGTTCAAATATATATTCTCCAACGAGTCCTGCATGCCAAGAAGTCCCACATCCAATAATAGTGATTTTACTAGCAGAAGTAAATTTATTTAAATTATTATCTATTCCTGAGAGTTTAACAATACCTCTATTTAAATTAAGCCTTCCTCTTAGAGTATCAATTATTGCCTTAGGTTGCTCATGAATTTCTTTGAGCATAAAATGATCAAACCCTCCTTTTTCAATCTCTGATAATTCTAATTCTAGTACTTCAATTGTTGGTGAGATCTTCGTGTCATTAGAAATCTCATAGAACATTATTTCTTTATGATTTCTTAAAACTCCAACTTGTCCTTCTTCAAGATAAATAACTTTCCTTGTAAAGTCTAAAAATGGAGTTACATCACTTCCAATAAACATTTCATCTTCACCAATACCAATAGCTAAAGGGCTTCCAAGTCTAGCTACTACAATTTCATCAGGCTTTTTTTTATCAAACACCGCAATAGCATATGCTCCAATCACTTGTGATAATGCTAGTTGAACAGCTTTCCCAAGTTTTACATTTTCAGTTACTTGCACATATTCTATTAAATTAACTAGAACTTCGGTGTCAGTTTCTGACTCGAAATTATATCCTTTAGAAATTAATTCGTTTTTTATTGTAGCATAATTTTCGATAATCCCATTATGAACTATGACTAATGATTTATTATTGGAGAGAATCGGATGTGCATTCACATCATTTGGTTCTCCGTGAGTAGCCCACCTAGTATGACCTATACCAATATTTCCGTCTAGTGAATTTGCTTTTTTTGCTTTATTAACTAAATCCTCAACTTTGCCTTTTGTTTTATAGACATTTAATTCAGAATTATATAAAGCTACTCCAGAGCTATCATAACCTCTGTATTCTAATCTTTTGAGACCATTAATAACGATTTCATAAGCATTTTTTTTTCCTATATAACCAACAATTCCACACATAAAATGTAAATATTAAATTAAAAATTATTTAAAGAAATTATAATTTCTTAATTATTCGTCTGGGTCAGTATAATATATTTTAATTCTTGGTCTTTTGTCTAAATCATCAGACTGACTACCATGTAAAACTGTTCCTTTATGACTTAGAATTGCACCTGAAGGATAATCACGAGTTTCCTCACCGCTATTTAAAATAGAAAAGTTTTGTATTGACCCTACGTTAGAAGTTACTACAAGTGCAAGTTTAGCATTTGTTGAATCTCTAATAATAAGATTGTTTAGGTGTTCAGTGATTCTAATTTTATATTTTATACCGTCACCAGATATTGAATCTCCATCTCTAGTCAATGGTTGTAAGTGATTAATTTTAGCGTTAATTGTAGTTTCACTTACAGATTGATCTAAGAAATAATCTATCAAAGCTACATTTTGCTCAAAATTGTATAAATAAACTCTATCTGGTTCAGATTCAATATTTTGACTCTGGTCAACATAAAACTCAATATAGGCTTCATTAATTAATTTATTAGCAATATCATCTTCATCATTGTAAAAAGAACTTTTAAAATGATCAAACGCGTCAACAATTTCTCCATTTTCGTTCTCAAAGCTTCCGCTGAATAAATCTACGGTAGACATATATCCTTCTCCCCCTTTTAAGTAAAGTCTTTCATCTCCATCTACAGTATTTGAATTTGAGACGTCAATATTGAAACTGTTATCGTAGATATTTATAAGATTGTCTGTAAAATTAAAAACATACTCATTCTGACTTTCAATCGCCTCTGTAACTGTTCCACCAGAGTCAGTATCATTTTCTGTACTTATTTCAGAGGTGTAGTGTAAAGTTAATTTAGTGTTAGAAGACGCCAAATTTAACATCATCATTGCTCCTTCTGAGTTAACCCCTTCTGCTTTAATATAAAGCCCCCTAAAAAATTCTTTAAATGTATTTGGGTTTATTAGTACCGCATTATCTTCATTTTCAAATATCAAACTTTCCCAAAAATCACCATTAGGATTATTTAATTTAAACCTCATTGCTGGAGCTAGGCTGGCAGAAACAAAACTGTCCCCAAGTGAATCCAATTGAGTTAAATCTATTCTTTCAGAACTAGGAACAAAGTCATCTGAGCCATCTCCAATTATGCCAGATTCAAATAGTAACTCTGCTTCAATATCTGATTGATTTATGAATTCAGAATTAGATAGAGATCCATTAGAGTAATAATCTTGAGAATCACTAAATTCTCCAGTTGGATCAAAATCTCTCAAATAGAAGTTACTCTTATAAATATATATTTTCGTAGGGTTATTTCCGTAAACAGAATCAATTTCATAAGTGCTTTCTCCGTCTTCATTAGTATCAATCGCTCTACTAAAATAAGGTATTGTTAGCACCACAGAATCCAAAACTATATTATCACCAAAAGACGGACTAAACTCTACTGGTATAATTTGACCTAAAAAACTAGCATTACTTTCTCCAAAAACTGGATCATTATTATAACCTAGCATGAATGAAGGAAGATTGTTAGATTTAATAGGGTTTAGTCTTAAATTTGAAGCTACTACAGGATACTCTATCGATGAAGTGCTGAAATTTATTGCATTTTCTGAACTTATAACATCAGAGTCTATACTTGCAAAGTCTTTATCACAAGAGATAAAAACAAGTGTAAACAGAACGGATAATAATTTTAGGTCTCTCATTTATTGGTTTAAAACTTCGTTCTTATAAAATTCGGTATAAGCTTCTGAAAAAGTTTCTCTAGTCTGATAATCTAAAATAGGTTTATCAGATTTTTTCATATGATCTAAAACTTCTTTGGGAATATCTTCTGACCCTAAAATTAATGCATCTGAAAAGTCTATTGCACTTTTCATTAAATTGTTATAAGATGGGTCTTTTAAGCCTTTAATTAGGTCTTCATTGATTTCGTCAAACAATATTTTATCAACTAATTTTTTATTAAGACTTTCATCAAAAGACTTGTCGTAAACAGATGTGACTATTTTACTGTTTTCAAAAACCGGCTCATCTTTATAATAGGTTTTAAGATATAATGGAAAAAGTGAAGCCATCCACCCATGTACATGTATTATGTCAGGAGACCAGTTTAATTTTTTGACAGTTTCAATAACCCCTTTAGCAAAAAACATTGCTCTCTCGTCATTATCCTCGTGTAATTTACCATTTTCATCAGAAAACGTAGATTTTCTCTTAAAATACTCTTCGTTATCAATGAAATAGACTTGTATTCTTTCTTTAGGAATTGAAGCCACTTTAATTATTAATGGCATATCAATATCATCAATAACTAAGTTTATACCTGAAAGTCTAATAACTTCATGGAGTTGATGTCTTCTTTCATTAATATTACCATACTTGGGCATGAAAATTCTTATTTGCCCACCTTGCTTGTTTATCATTTTTGGAATTTCAAATGACATTGATGAAATTTCATTTTCAGGTAAATAAGGGACTACTTCTGATGATACGTATAATATTTTCTTCTCTTTCATATCCTTGTATTAGTTATTAAGTGCAAAAAGTAGCAAAATTACAAAAATTATGCAGATTAATAGTAATATATTAAATTTGCATGCTGTTAAAGTTTTATTAAAATGAAAATATTTTTTAAAAAATCCGAGATAACTGAGTACCTAGATGAGTTAAAAGCTTCGAGTGCAAGTATTGGTTTTGTGCCTACTATGGGAGCTTTACATAGCGGTCATCTGTCTTTAATCAAACAGTGTTTAAAGAACAATAAAGTATCTGTTGTTAGTATTTTTGTCAACCCAACTCAATTTAATAACACTTCCGACTTAATAAATTATCCAAAAGATTTAAAAAAAGATATTGAATTACTGGAAAATCTATCTAAAAAGATTATAATTTTCTCACCTGAAGCTAAAGAAATATATACAGACAAAGAGTTAACAAATAAATATGACTTTAATGGACTTGATAAGTTTATGGAGGGCAAGTTTAGAAATAATCATTTTGAAGGGGTTGCAACTATTGTTGAGTTACTACTAAAAATTATAAAACCTAATTCTGCATATTTTGGAGAAAAAGATTTTCAACAACTTGCTATAATCCGAAGTTTAAAAACTAACGTTAATATTGTTGGGTGCCCAACTCTTAGAGATATTAATGGTTTAGCATTAAGTTCACGAAATATTAAACTAAGCGTTAAGTCAAAAACAGTAGCTTCAAATATTTTTAAAAATCTAAACTTTATAAAATCAAATTTTCATAAATCGTCAATAGAAAATTTAATAAGCACAGCTACTAATAATATCAACTCATTTGATCAAATGAATTTAGAGTATTTAGAAATTGCTGAAGAGAATAAATTAGTACCAACAAATGTGATCAAATCTGAAAAAAAATATAGGGCTTTTGCATCTGTTTTTGTTGATGGAATCAGATTAATTGATAATATTGCACTTAATTAAATTTTTTAGATGAAAATTCAGATTTTAAAATCAAAAATTCACCGTGTTAAGGTTACCGGAGCAGATTTAAATTACATAGGTAGTATTACTGTAGATGAAGACTTAATGTGTGCTGCAAATATAGTTGAGGGCGAGAAAGTTCAGGTTGTCAATAATAATAATGGAGAGAGGTTCGACACTTATGTTATTCCTGGAAAACGAAAGTCTGGTGAAATTACGGTCAATGGAGCTGCTGCTAGAAAAGTTCAAGTTGGTGATGTACTGATTTTAATTACATATGCATTTATGTCTTTAAAAAAAGCTAATAAATTCACCCCCGCCATAATATTTCCAAATGAACAAACTAATCTTTTGAAATAGACTTTGAATCAAAAAGTAATAAACTATATAAAAATTATCTTACCTATTTTAATAGGGTTATCACTTGTTGTCTATTCTTTCTCAAAAATCTCAATAAATCAGATTTTATTCTATTTAGAAAAGTCTAATTATTATTGGATTATCCTCGGAATATTTTTCGGCTCTTTAAGTCATATTTCTAGATCTTATAGATGGAACTATTTATTGAACCCGTTAGGTTATAATATTTCTTTTCTAAATAGTTTCTTCGCTGTGTTTTCTGCTTATCTAATTAATTTCACTATTCCTAGAGCTGGTGATGTCGCTAGAGCTACAATTATTTCTAAATATGAAAATATTCCATTCGATAAAACCCTAGGGACTATTATTGCTGAAAGAATAGCAGATTTAATCTGTGCTTTTGTCATTATTTGTGTGGCTATAATTTTAAAGAAAGACTTTATTTTAAATCTGATTTCAGAAAAACTGAACTCAATGAGTGTAACTACACTAGTTTTGATTTTGATTTCAGCTCTTTCTTTCTTTTTCATTTTAAAATATATATTTCCGTTATTTTTAAGTAAGATTAATAATTTTTTTAAAGGTATTTCCCAAGGAGTTTTAACCATAACTAAAATGGAAAACAGATGGGGATTTGTTTTTCATACTATATTTATCTGGACTATGTATGTCCTTATGTTTTATGTTACGACACTTTCAATGGAAGAATTTAATGATATATCCTTTGCCCCAATTTTAATTGGATTTATTTTGGGAATGTTTTCTATTGGAGCTACAAATGGAGGTATAGGAACTTACCCAGAAGCTATTGTATTAGCTTTTTCACTTTTTAGTATTTCTGAAGATCCAAGTCGTGCTTTTGGTTGGATTATGTGGTCATCCCAAACTTTAATGATAATTATTTTTGGAGGTATATCCTTATTGCTACTTCCCATTTATAATAAACACAGAAATAAGACGAAATAATAATTAATTTTTTACTTATTTTGTTATCTTCAAAATGATTAAAAAATTATTATGCTAAAGTTTAAAAATCTACTATTATTATTGTTTTTAAATATTTCTTTTTCACAAACTATTTATGAGAGTTTTGAATCAGATTTTTTAAGCGATAGTAGAGAATTAAAAATTCAACTACCCCGAAATTACGATGAAAATTTATCAAAAAAATATCCTTTGATAATTGTGTTAGATGGAGACTATATGTTTGAGGCAGTTTCTGGAAGTGTAGATTATTTATCATATTGGGGGAATATACCAGAATCAATAATTGTTGGTGTAAACCAAATAAACAGCAGGTATGATGATTGTAGTGTTTTAGATAACATAGACTTTATTCCTATATCTTCAAGTAGGAATTTTTATGATTTTATTTCTCAAGAATTGATTCCTTTTTTTGATAAAAACTATAGAACAACTAAGTTCAAAGTTGCAGTTGGCCATGAAGCAACTGCAAATTATATTAATTATTTTTTATTAAACAATAAGACGCTTATTTCAGGTTTTATTGCAATAAGTCCAAAGTTTTCCTACGACATGGAAAATTATTTAATTAAAAGATTAGGTAAAATAAAAACCAATATTTTTTATTATTTGGTAAGCTCTGATAGTGATTTTAAATCTATTAATGAAAGAACTAAAAACCTGTCTGATAATCTAAGCTCCTTAACTAACGAACTAGTATCATTTAAGTACAAACAACATAAAAACCTCACTCATTATAACTTGCCAATACATTCAATATCTGAAGGGTTTGAACACGTATTCGCTACCTATACCGCAATAAATTCGATTGAGTATAATTCTGTTTTAAGTAAAATACTAACATCGCCGGTGAAATATCTAGAAAATAAATATGAAGATATATTCAATTACTATGGAGTTAATAAAAACATCCTAGTAAATGATTTTAGAGCTGTAGAAAAATATATAGAAGAGAGTGAAAAATTTAAATTTTATAAGGACCTTTCAAAATTAGCAATTGATAAATACCCTAAAACTATTTTAGGAAGTTATTACATGGGGCTTTATCATGAGAGAACTGGAGATATTAGAAAAGCAATGCATATTTACAGGTCTGCATACACTCTTGAAGACGTAGAAGGAATCACAAAAGATGAATTATTAGATAAAGCTGATTTAATCAGTATTGATTTGAAGAACTAATGAGTAAAATTAAGACAACATTTGTTTGTAATGATTGTGGCAGTAACTTTCCAAAATGGCAAGGTCAGTGTACTTCATGTAAAAGCTGGAACTCTATCTCTGAAGAAGTAATTTTAAAACCAAAGAATAACTCCTGGGAAAAAAACAACTTTGATAATATAAAGACATCCACGCCTCAAAAAATATCCAACATTGTATATAGGGAGGAAGATAGACTAGTCACATTAGATACTGAATTTAACAGGGTTTTAGGCGGTGGTATAGTTCCTGGGTCTTTGATTTTATTAGGAGGTGAACCGGGGATAGGAAAAAGCACGCTATTACTTCAGGTTGCAATAAAATTACCATATTCAACTCTATATATTTCTGGCGAAGAAAGCCAAAGTCAAATTAAAATGAGAGCCAATAGAATGAATTACGAAAGTGATGAATGCTATATATTAACAGAAATTAGTTTAGAAAGTATTTTTAAACAAATTGAAAAAATTAAACCTCAAATTCTAATTATTGATTCCATACAAACTTTAAAAACTGATCTTATAGATTCAGCACCTGGTAGTATTTCACAAATTAAAACCTGTACCTCAGAGCTAATAAATTTCGCAAAAAAAACATCAACACCAGTAATTATTGTTGGGCATATTACTAAAGATGGAAATATAGCTGGTCCTAAAATTTTGGAGCACATGGTTGATACTGTACTGCAATTTGAAGGAGATAGAAATCATGTTTATCGAATTTTAAGAGTGAATAAAAATAGATTTGGGTCAACTAATGAGATTGGCGTGTATGAAATGAATGTAAAAGGGCTAAAAGAAATTTCTAACCCTTCAGAGATTTTAATTTCCAAAAAAAATCAGGAATTAAGTGGGAATGCTATTTCTGCAACTATTGAAGGAATGAGGCCCTTTATGATAGAAGTTCAAGCTTTAGTTAGTACTGCTGTTTACGGAACCCCTCAAAGAAGCTCTACTGGATATAATTCAAAACGATTAAATATGCTTTTGGCTGTACTTGAAAAAAGAGTTGGATTTAGACTAGCATCCAAAGATGTATTTTTAAATATTACAGGTGGGATATCCGTCGATGATACTGCATTAGATCTTGCAGTTGTTGCGGCAATAATATCTTCCAATGAAGACTTAATATTAAATGAAAAATATTGTTTTGCTGCCGAAGTAGGACTTTCGGGTGAAATCAGGCCTGTCCAAAGGCTAGAGCAAAGAATTACCGAAGCAGAAAAGCTAGGGTTTTCAACAATATTTATTTCCAAATTCAGTAAGCTTAACATATCACCAAAGTCTATAAAAATTATATATTTATCAAAAATTGAAGATTTAATTAATAATTTAAATTAATTAATTTCAGTAAAAACTTCTAACTAGAATTTAACTAAATTTAGTATTTTCGCAACCTAGTTTAAACAAAATGGTATTTCCTGATTACAATAAATTAAATCTGTCCAAAATAGGTGAAGAAATTTTATCTTATTGGGAGAAAAATAATATTTTCGAAAAATCTATACAAGCTAGGGAAGGGGCAGAACCATATATCTTTTTTGAAGGTCCTCCTTCTGCTAATGGACTTCCAGGTATTCATCATGTATTAGCTAGAACTATTAAGGATATTTTTCCTAGGTATAAAACTATGAAAGGATTTCAAGTTAATCGAAAGGCTGGCTGGGATACTCATGGACTACCTATAGAATTAGGAGTTGAAAAAAAACTAGGAATTTCTAAAGAGGATATTGGCACAAAAATATCGATTGAGGAGTATAACTCTGAGTGCAAAAAAGAAGTAATGAAATATACTCATATTTGGAATGATTTAACTTCTAAAATGGGCTATTGGGTAAACATGGATGATCCATATATCACCTACGAATCCAAATATATGGAGAGTGTGTGGTGGTTATTAAAACAAATTTATAATAAAAACTTAATATATAAAGGATATACAATTCAGCCTTATTCTCCTAAAGCAGGTACTGGATTAAGTTCGCATGAGTTAAATCAGCCAGGTACTTATCAAGATGTAACTGATACAACAGTTACTGCTCAATTTAAAGCTATTGAAAATTCTCTCCCCAGCTTTTTAAAAATCAATTCTCCTGTTTATTTCTTGGCGTGGACAACTACTCCTTGGACTTTACCTAGTAATACAGCTTTAACAGTTGGTAAAAAAATCGAATATGTATTGGTTCAATCTTACAATCAATATACTTTTGAATCTGTAAATGTTGTTTTAGCTAAAGCTCTTGTGTCAAAACAATTTAATGGTAAATATTTAGAAGTTTCTTCAAAAGATGAAATAGATAATTACAATAAAGAAGACAAAAAAATTCCGTATTTAATCCACAGTTCATTTAAAGGAAAAGAACTTATAAATATTAAGTATGAACAATTATTGCAGTATGCATTGCCTCACGACAACCCTGAAAATGCTTTCAGAGTTATTGCAGGAGACTTTGTAACAACAGTTGATGGTACTGGAATCGTTCATACTGCTCCAACCTTTGGGGCGGATGATGCATTGGTGGCAAAACAAGCTGTTCCTGAAATACCACCACTTTTGGTAAAGGATCAAAATGATAATTTGGTCCCATTAGTAGATTTACAAGGTAAATTTAGACCTGAAATGAAAGAGTTTGCAGGTAAGTTTGTGAAAAACGAATATTATGATGATAAAAATATTCCAGATAAATCAATTGATGTTGAACTTGCAATTAAATTAAAAATTGAAAACAAAGCATTTAAAGTAGAAAAGTATAAGCATAGCTATCCAAATTGTTGGAGGACTGACAAGCCAGTTTTATATTATCCATTGGATTCCTGGTTCATCAAGGTTTCTGATTTTAAAGAATCTATGTATGACCTTAATAAAGGAATTAATTGGAAACCAAAATCAACTGGCGAAGGAAGATTTGGAAATTGGTTAGAAAATGCT
Organism: Flavobacteriaceae bacterium; assembly: GCA_028825365.1. Classification (GTDB taxonomy): domain Bacteria; phylum Bacteroidota; class Bacteroidia; order Flavobacteriales; family Flavobacteriaceae; genus SGZJ01. Next base: position 10,773 of record JAPKAF010000014.1, read on the forward strand.
AATGATTGGAATCTTTCTAGATCAAGATTTTGGGGAATCCCCTTACCCATTTGGAGGACAGATGATGGGAAAGAGGAAATTTGTATAGGTTCAATAGAGGAATTAAAAAATGAAATTAAAAAATCTATTTCAGCAGGCTTTATGCAGGAAGATATTTATAATGAATTTATTATTAATGATTTCTCTAAAGAAAACTATGACAAAGTTGATCTACATAAAAATATAGTTGATGAGATTATTTTGTGTTCTAGTAAAGGAAAGAAAATGCAAAGAGAATCTGATCTTATAGATGTCTGGTTTGATTCAGGAAGTATGCCATATGCTCAGTGGCACTACCCTTTTGAAAATAAAGAGTTAATTGACGATAAAAAAGCTTTTCCTGCTGATTTTATCGCAGAAGGTGTTGATCAAACTAGAGGGTGGTTTTATACACTTCACGCTATAGCTACTTCAGTATTTAATTCGGTTGCATATAAAAATGTAGTTTCTAACGGATTAGTTTTGGATAAAAACGGACAAAAAATGTCTAAGAGATTAGGAAATGCTGTAGACCCATTTTCTACAATATCTGAATTTGGTCCTGACGCAACAAGATGGTACATGATCTCTAATTCTAATCCATGGGATAATTTAAAATTTGACTTGAGTGGGATAGAAGAAGTGAAGAGAAAGTTTTTTGGTACACTTTATAATACCTATTCTTTTTTCGCACTTTATGCTAATATAGATAAGTTTAATTATTCTGAAAATGAAATAAAAATTAGTGATAGACCGGAGATAGATAGGTGGGTTTTATCCGAGCTGAATACTTTGATAAAAAATGTTGATAGGTTTTATTCTGATTATGAGCCAACAAAAGTAGCAAGGAGTATTTCCGAATTTACTACCGAAATTTTGAGTAATTGGTATGTAAGACTTTGTAGACGACGTTTTTGGAAAGGTGAGTATGAGTTAGATAAAATATCTGCATATCAGACCTTACACACTTGCCTTATTACAATTTCAAAATTAGCAGCACCAGTAGCTCCATTTTTTATGGATAAGTTATTTCTTGACCTAACGAAAAATATTTCACAAATTAATGATGAGAGTGTACATTTAACAACTTTTCCAATTTCGGATGAATCATTAATAGATTCTGATCTAGAAAGAAAAATGAAATATGCTCAAAAAATATCTTCTTTAACACTATCATTAAGAGCAAAAGAAAAAATAAAAGTTAGACAACCGTTAAATAAAATAATGATTCCGGTCAATAGTAATGAACAAAAAAATGAAATTGAAGCAGTCTCAGAATTGATTAAAAATGAGGTAAACGTAAAAGAAATCCAATTACTAGAAGGAGAGTCTGATTTATTAGTTAAAAAGATAAAACCTAACTTTAAAACCCTTGGGCCTAAGCATGGTAGGTTAATGAAGGATATATCCATAGCCGTTAGTAAATTAAAATCAACTGACATTAGCAAAATCGAACAAACGGGGACTATAGAACTTGTTATTAATGAAAAAAGTATTATTTTCGAAATTAATGATTTTGAAATAGTTTCTCAAGATATTGAAGGTTGGTTAGTTGCCCACGAAGGATCTCTAACAGTAGCTTTAGATATTGTCATCGATAATTCCTTAAAAGAGGAGGGCATTTCTAGAGAGTTTGTTAGTAAAATTCAAAATATGAGGAAGAATTCAGGTTTTGAAGTTACTGATAGAATAAATATTTTTATTCAGCAAGATCAAAATATTACAAATGCAATTGAGGGGAACTTAAACTACATTAAGTCTGAAACCCTAGCGGATAACCTTAGTATTGTAGAAAGTATAGAAAATGGGGATGAAATATCCTTTGATAATATAAACACTAAAATAAGTATTAATAAAATTTAAAAACATGTCTGTAGAAAAGAAATACAAATATTCTGACAAGGATTTGGCTGAATTTAAAAAATTAATAACAGAAAAAATTAGTAAAGCTGATCGTGATTTAAAATTAATTAAAAGTGCTTATTTGAATGATCATAATAATGGCACTGAGGACACTTCTCCTACTTTCAAAGCTTTTGACGAGGGTAGTGCTGTTATGAGTAAAGAGTCAAATTCAGCATTAGCAATACGTCAAGAAAAATTTATTAGAGATTTAAAAACTGCTCTTATTAGAATAGAAAATAAGACTTACGGAATATGCAGAGTTACTGGAAAATTAATTAATAAAAAAAGATTGGAATTAGTTCCACATGCAACTCTAAGCATTGAAGCGAAAAATATGCAGAAATAAGTTCTGTATTTTACTATGATAAATAATCCACATCCAAAAGGTTCTAAAAAATATAGTAAATGGAACAAATTTTTTGTTCTCACTTTAGGAGTAGTTTATATTTTGGTGTTTAACGTATTTATTCCATTCTTTCTCAATTAAACCATTTTTAATGCCAATCTCTTTTAAAGAACTCTTTCTTTTTTTTTGAGTAACTTTTAAATGAAAGGATATTAGCGAGATCAGATAGAAATATTGAAAAAAAATAATTTCTTTGTTTGTATAACATAAAAATATACTAATTTTCACAATATTGTTAATTAATATACCTTTGTAAAAATGACTAAAATTGAATTAAACAATATAGTTAAACATCTACCAAATAGCCCTGGTGTTTATCAGTTTTTGAATTCAGACGAGGTAATTATATACGTAGGCAAGGCCAAAAGTTTAATAAAAAGAGTTCGTTCTTACTTCAAACAAATCCACAAAGACGGCAAAACTAATTCTCTTGTAAAAAACATACATAATATTAGGCATATAGTTGTTAAGACTGAATCTGACGCTCTACTTCTTGAAAATAGTCTAATAAAAAAATTTAAACCAAAGTATAATATATTATTAAAAGATGACAAGACTTATCCTTGGATTTGTATTAAAAACGAAAGGTTTCCAAGAGTCTTTTATACTAGGAAAATGATAAAAGATGGTTCTGATTATTATGGACCGTATACTAGCTTAAGAGTTGTAAAAACTATCTTAAATATAATATCTAGCTTATATAAACTCAGAACTTGTTCCTATGATTTAAATGATCAAAAAGTACAAAACAATAAATATAAAGTTTGCTTGGAATTTCATTTAGGAAATTGTCTAGGACCCTGCGAGGATTTACAAGAAGAGGAAAACTATAATCAAAACATTATAGAAATTAAGGATATACTTAGAGGAAACTTTAAAAACTCTCTTCATTCTTTCAGAAGAGAAATGAAAGTTATGGCTGATGATTTAAAGTTTGAGCAAGCTAACTTAATTAAAAGTAAAATAAATGCTTTAGAAAATTACCAATATAAATCAACAGTTGTTAACCCGAAAATATCAAACGTAGATGTGTTTTCTTATAGTGAAGATGAAAACTTTGTATATGTCAATTTCTTGCAAATTTCTTTTGGCTCAATTGTTAGATCTTTCAATCTTGAGATTAAATCAAAAATTGATGAAGGGATTAAAAAAATTTTAGAACTAGCAGCTATAGAAATAAGGCTTAAGTTCGCTTCAAATTCACCTATTATTTATTGTAGTATTCCTATTGATTTAGGAGAAAATGTAAGTATAGAAGTTCCTAAAATAGGTGACAAAAAGAAAATTATTGATCTGTCTCATAAAAATGCTATTCAATTTAAATTTGACAGGTTAAAGCAAATTAAAATTGTAGACCCAGAGAGGCACCAAAACAGAATCTTAGGTCGATTAAAAGAAGATCTTAATTTAGATAAAATACCAGTTCACATTGAGTGTTTTGATAATTCAAATACTCAAGGTACAAATCCTGCTTCTGCTTGTGTAGTTTTTAGGGATGGGAAACCTAGTAAAAAAGATTATAGACACTTTAATATTAAGACAGTAACAGGTCCAGACGATTACGCATCGATGGAAGAGGTGGTTTTTAGAAGATATAGTAGACTTTTATCCGAAGGTTCTGACTTGCCTGAGCTTATCATAATAGATGGAGGTAAGGGACAGCTATCTGCCTCGCTAAAAAGTCTTATTAAACTTGGTTTAGAAAGTAAAATATCAATTATTGGAATTGCAAAAAGATTAGAAGAAATTTATTTCCCTAATGACTCTACTCCATTATTTTTAGATAAAAAATCAGAAAGTTTAATCCTGATACAGAAGCTCAGGAATGAAGCCCATAGATTTAGTTTGAAGCATCACAGAAATAAAAGAAGTGAAAATGCCTTTACAAATGAACTAAATAGCATCAAAGGAATTGGAGATACTACTATGATTACTTTATTAAAAAAATTTAAATCCAATGATAAAATATCAAAACTCCGTTTCGAGGATTTACAAAATTCTATAGGAAAATCTAAAGCAGCTTTAGTATTCAATCACTATAATGCAGTAAAACCCTAGAAAGTTCATCAGTTTTATTATTTTTATTATAATACTTTATAGATGAAAAAATCAATACTTTTAATTTTTTTCTTTTCTAATTTAATAATTGGACAAGACGAGTCTGCTTTTAAGTCTGGCGAATGGTTAAAGTTCAAATTATCTTATAGTGGATGGATTAAAGCAGGTCAAGCAACTTTGAAATTAAAACAAGATGAGTCCAAGGAGCTTTATCACGTAAAAGCTGTCGGGAAAACAACAGGTCCTATAAAATGGTTTTTTAAAGTAGAGGACTATTATCAAAGTTATTTTTACAAGAATTCGGGCTTACCAAAAACTTTTATTCGAAAAATAAATGAGGGAGGGCATACAAAAAATCTTACTATTGATTTTAATCAAAAAAATAATACTGCAATTGTAAATAATATTAAAAAAGGAACCACTCAAAAATATAATACAAAAGACAGCGTACAAGACATGCTTTCTGTTTTTTATCAACTTAGAAATAATTATAATGTGGAGCAAATTAAAGCAGATAAAGATTTACTAGTCAATATGTTTTTTGATTCAGAAAACTATGAGTTTAAAATGAGCTTTTTAGGCTTTGAAACTATAAACACTAAATTTGGAAAAATTAAATGCATTAAACTAAGACCATTTGTACAATCAGGAAGAGTGTTTAAAGAAAAAGAAAGTTTAACTTTGTGGATAAGCGCTGATAAAAATAAAATTCCATTAAGAATTAAGGCAGATTTAGTTATAGGCTCAATAAGAGCAGATCTAGATGCATTTAGTGGTTTAAATCATCCTTTTGAAATTAAATTTTAAATATGGCCAAGAAATTAAAATTCGATTCTGTAATATCTGAATTAAAAAACAAGCATGAGGGTTTATCACAGGACCTTAACTTACACTTAGAAGGTTTTTTGCACTCTAAGCAATTAACATACTGGGATTATATAAATACAGATGCTCTTTTAAATCTACAGATTCAAAGAACTGAATATCCAGATGAAATGGTATTCATTACTTACCATCAAATCAATGAGTTGATTTTTAAAATGATTTTATGGGAAATTCAACAAGTAGCCGAGGCTAAAAATATTAGTGTTGAAATTTTCGAAGATAAAATAATGAGAGTAAGTCGTTATTTTGATATGCTAACAACATCATTTAATATAATGCTTAAGGGAATGTCCCCTGAGCAATATAATAAGTTTAGACTAGCTTTAAGTCCAGCGAGTGGTTTTCAAAGTTTTCAATATAGACTTATTGAATTTGCGTCCACAGAGCTTATTAATTTAATTGATGCTAGGTTTAGGAAAACAATTGATAGAGACACACCCTTTGAACATGCTTTTGATCATCTATATTGGCAAGCCGCAGGTAAAGATTTTAAAACTGGCAAAAAATCACAGTTATTATTAAATTTTGAAAAAAAGTATAAGGAAAGGTTCATTACTTTTATGAAGGTTTACAACACAAGAAACTTATGGTCTACCTACAAATCTTTAACAAAAAAGGATCAAAAAAATAAAAATTTAATTAATGCAATGAGACACCTAGATTACACGGTAAATATTACATGGGTAATGGCTCATTACAATACGGCTAAATTTTATATAGAATCTAAAAGTGGAAACTCTATTTCTACAGGTGGTAGTGATTGGCATAAGTACATGCATCCTAAATATCAAAAAAGAATATTTTTCCCAGACTTATGGACAAAAGAGGAACTTGAAAATTGGGGAGAAAATGAATAGACTAATTATATTTACTTGCTTTTTAGGGGTTTTGTTTATTACATCTTGTGGGGATGAACCTAAAGTCATAGAGCTTGTGCCTGAAAATATTGAGTTTGGATTTAATTTAGATAACTTCAAAGTAAAAAAAGACACAATAAGATTCGGAGATAGTTTTGGTGAAATAATGGAAGAAAATAAAATTGGATATCCTAAAATTTATCAAATCACTAATAAAATTAAAGATTCTTTTGATGTTAGATGGTTAACCGCCGGAAAACCTTATACTGTTTTAAGTTCAAAAGATTCTTTAGAAAAACCACAAGTATTTATATACCAGCCAAATAAAGTTAATTATGTTGTTATACATATAGGAGACTCTGTTTACGCTTACAACAAGAAAAAGCCGATAACTATTGTCAAAAAATATGCTTCTGGAGTTATAACAAGTAGCTTATCTGAATCTATGGACAATCAAGGGCTTCCATATCAGCTTATTACCGATATGTCAGACATTTATGCTTGGACAATAGATTTCTTTAGATTACAAAAAGGAGATAAGTTTAAAATAATATACAATGAAAGGTTTATTGAGGATTCAATATTTGCTGGAATTAAAAGTATTGATGCTGCGTATTTTGAACATAATAATGAATCATTTTATGCCTTTAATTATAAAGCAGATAGTCTAAAAGAAACTGTTGAGTATTATGATGAAAAAACACAAAGCCTTCAAAGAACTTTTTTAAAAGGACCTCTAAAATTTAGTAATGTTTCATCAAGGTTTAATTTAAAAAGAAAGATTGCATTTTATGGAAATAGAGTTAAAGCTCATAAAGGAACAGATTTTGCTGCACCAGTTGGAACTGAAATCTTAGCAACTGCAGATGGAAGAATAATAGAATCTAGAAGAAAAGGAGGGAATGGAAATTATGTTAAAATAAGACATAACTCAACTTATTCTACTCAATACTTACACATGAAAAAGAGACTTGTAAAGGTTGGACAATATGTTAAACAAGGTGATGTAATAGGTCAAGTGGGGATGACTGGTAACACTTCTGGACCCCATGTTTGTTATAGGTTTTGGAAAAACGGAATGCAAGTAGACCCATTTAAACAAAAATTACCAGCTGGTAAATCTGTACCTAAATCTCAAAAAACTAAATACGAACAATTTATTTTACCAATTAAGCAAGTCCTTGAAAACATTGAATATAATTCAACTAAATAATTATTAAATGAGTCTAAAAAATCAAAATCCAACTAGCACAAAATCATGGGGTAAATTATTAAGTCATTTTAAAGACATAAAGAGTAAAACAATAGTGAGTTACTTTGATGAAAACTCTAACAGGAGTGATGAATTAACTATTAAGTGGGAGGATTTTTATGTGGATTTTTCTAAAAATAGATTGGATAAACAAACTATAAGTTTATTCACAGATTTATTAAATGAGATTCAATTAAAAGATTCTATTAATAAATATTTTACAGGGGATAAAATTAATAAAACAGAAAATAGAGCAGTTTTACATACGGCACTTAGATCGGAAGAAAATAGTAATTTAAAAGTTGCTGGAATTAATGTTAGAAATCAAATTAAGGATGTAAAAAATAAAATAAGAGAATTTTCTAACTCTGTAGTTTTAGGATCAAAAAAAGGATATACCAACAAACCATTTACTGATGTTGTAAATATTGGAATAGGTGGTTCTGATTTGGGGCCTTCAATGGTTATTGATTCGTTAAAGTTTTATAAAAACCATTTAAATACGCATTTTGTAAGTAATGTAGATGGCGATCATGTAAATGAAGTTTTAAAGACTTTAGACCCTGAAACAACTTTATTTATTATAGTATCTAAAACTTTCACTACTCAGGAGACTCTTTCTAATGCAAATACGATTAGAAGTTGGTTTTTGAAAAAGGCAAAGCAAGAAGATGTATCTAAACATTTTATAGCTGTGTCAACTAATTTAGAAAAAGTAATGTCTTTTGGAATAGAAAAAGATAATATATTTCCAATGTGGGATTGGGTCGGGGGTAGATTTTCACTCTGGAGTGCTGTAGGAATTACAATTAGTTTATCTATTGGCTTTAAAAATTTTGAAGATTTTTTAAAAGGTGCTAATCATATGGATATTCATTTTCAAGAAACTAATTTTGATAAAAATATACCAGTAATTTTAGCTTGTATAGGAGTATGGTATAATAATTTTTATAATTGTGAAAGTGAATCAGTAATCACATATTCTCAGTATTTAAATCAATTTGCTACTTATCTTCAGCAGGCATCTATGGAAAGTAACGGGAAAAGTGTTGATAGAGATGGCTCAAAGGTGAATTACTCTACAGGTCAGATTGTTTGGGGGGAACCAGGAACAAATTCGCAACACGCTTTTTTTCAACTGATACACCAGGGAACTAAGTTGATTCCAACTGATTTTATTGGATTTACACAAAGTTTATATGGTAATAAAGATCATCAAAATAAACTTATTTCAAATTTCATAGCTCAAACTGAAGCTTTGATGAAAGGCAAATCATTGGCAGAGGTTAAAAAATCAAATAAAGACAATTTTAATATTCCTTTTAAAGTTTTCGAAGGGAATAAGCCAACTAATACAATATTAATTGATAAGCTAACTCCAAAAAGCTTAGGAAAGCTAATTGCACTTTACGAACATAAAATTTTTGTGCAAGGAGTTATATGGAATATATTTAGTTACGATCAATTTGGGGTAGAACTTGGTAAAAAACTCGCAAATACAGTTCTCGACGATATTCAAAATAATTCATCTAACAATCATGACTCATCTACTAATAATCTCATCAAGTATTATAAATCCAAAAATATAACATAACTAACTAATAAGCAGGTAGTTAGTTATTTTTTTTTATCTATTTTTTTTTATTTACCTTAGTGTTATATTAATTTATTAACATTTAGGTGATGGTATCTGAATATTAATTTTTATTTTTGCGACAAATTACAAACTAAATTAAATTTAATTATGAAAAAAATTACTCAAAATTTAATGGTTGCTTTGACTATTTTTAGTTCAATGGCAATTGTTTCTCAAACTGAAGTTAAAGAGTCTACGGACGATTTAACTCTTACAGAATTAGAAGAAGTTGTACTTATGGGTAGTGGGGTTATTGACCTTGCTGCGGATAGAGTTACTCCGGTAGCTGTTTCTACAATTAAAGGAAGTGAAATCCAAAAAAAGATTGGAGCTCAAGATATCACAATGACACTTGTTAATACCCCATCTGTATATGTTGCGGGTCAATCTGGTGGTTATGGTGATTCGAGAATTGCTGTCCGTGGATTTGAACAAGATAATACTGCTTACATGTTAAACGGTCAACCAATCAATGGAATGGAAGACGGTAAAATGTACTGGTCAAACTGGTCAGGAATGAATGACGTTGCTAGCACAGTAGAAATTCAAAGGGGTCTTGGTGCTTCTAAATTAGCTATATCATCAGTTGGTGGTACAGTTAATTTTGTAATGAATTCTAATAATGTTAGAGAAGGTGGATTTGTTTACGCTGGAGTTGCTAATGATGACTATCTAAAAACTACATATTCTTACAATACTGGTAAGTCTGATGATGGATGGGCTACAAGTTTCCTTTTAACTCACTGGCAAGGCGATGGCTACAACGAAGGTTCTTTTGGTCAAGGCCAAACTTATTTCTTTTCTGTAGGAAAAGAAATTAACGAAAAGCACAGTATTAATTTTCTTTTAACTGGTGCGCCACAATGGCACGATCAAAACTTTTCAAAAAGTATTTCAAAATATTTAGAAAAGGGAAGAAAATATAATAATAACTGGGGTATGTACGGAGATCAGTATTTAACTGAAAGAAGAAATTTTTACCATAAACCTGTTATGAACCTTAACTGGGATTATAAAATTAGTGATGACTCAAGTCTATCTACTGTATTTTATTTATCAACTGGTAATGGAGGTGGTACTGGAGGAAGAGGATCTCGTCCAAGAACTGAAGAAGGTTATGTTGATTACGATGCGATATACGCATACAACTTAGGTACTTCTGGAGCTGGAGGAAATTATGCTGCTGAAGGTGGTTATATTACTCGTGCTTCTATGAACATGCACAACTGGGTTGGTCTTGTATCTAACTTTGAAAAACAACTAAACGAGAATTTATCTCTTAATGTAGGTGTTGATTTTAGAACTTACTACGGATCACACTTTAGAATTGTTGAAAACTTTCATGGATTAACTTCATGGCAAGAAAATATGAGACTAAGAGATCCAAACAACAATCACCAAACTTACGGTGGATACGGAGAATTTAAAACGGTTATAGCTACAGAAGATATGTCAGCTAATCCGTGGACTGCTTTAACTGCTAGCTTTGATGAGGATCAAAAAATAGCATATAGTAACGATGAAAGAATTACTTATGGTGGTTTATTTTCTCAATTAGAATATTCTAATGATAAAATGTCAGCTTTCTTTCAGGGAGCAGTTTCACAACAGTCTCACCAAAGATTTGACAACTATCAATATGCAGATCAAACTTTAATTGATGGTACTTCATCTCAAGCTACAGGAGCACTTCCTGCTGGAACTGTGGATGGTGTAGATTCTGAAAAAGTAGATAATGTAGGTTATAATGTAAAAGCGGGTGCTGGATTTAATGTTGGAGATAACTCTAAAGTATTTTTTAATACTGGAATGTACTCACGTCAGCCATACCATGATAACATTTATTTAAATTATACAAACCAAGTTAACCCATTAACTGAAAATGAAAAGATTTTTGGTCTTGAAGCAGGATATTCTTATTCTACTCCAAATTTTTCAGCTAATGTAAATGCTTATAGAACTTCATGGAAAGATAGAGTTGTTACTTCTTCTTATATTGATAATGACGTTGTATTCTTTAACACTAACCAAGGTGTAGAACAATTACACCAAGGTATAGAGATTGATTTTAGAGCTAAGCCTCAACCAGATCTTCCTTATACTTTAACTGGTTTCTTATCAATTGGAGACTGGCAATATGTTGGAGATGCGGTAACTAGAACTACTGATGAAGATCAAAATGTGATAGGTACTGAAACAAATGATGTTGATGGTGGTAAAGTTGGAGATGCGGCTCAGTTTACAGCTGGACTAGGATTAGATATGAAGCTAGCTGAAAATGTATCTTTTGATACTGACATTAGATTTTACGATGAATTATATTCTGATGTAGGAGCAGTAAAAGAAAACTTACTTTTACCATCTTTCCATGTTTGGGATGCTGGTTTATCTTACAAAATGTATTTAGGTGCTGATGACGAAAAGTCTCTTAACATTAGAATTAATGTTAATAATGTTTCTGATGCAGTTTACTTATCAGAATTAAGAACTAATATAGCTGCTGGCGAAGGTTCAGGAGAATTATATAACGGAATTGATACTGCTAATCAAGGTTACTTTGGTTTAGGTAGAACATGGAACGTTGGATTAAGATATAAGTTCTAATACTTTTAAATTAAGTTTAAAAAAACCTGCTTATTAATTTAAGCAGGTTTTTTTTGCTTTTATTTGTACTATGTTAAAATTCATTCACTCCTATTTTGCTTATTTAGTAATATCCGTACTCGTAGTATCTGCGCTGCGTTTTCTCTTTAGATATTTTTTATCTAAAGAATATACCCCTGTAGATTTTAGATTAGCATTAATTACTTTAATTACTTCACATACTCAATTGTTAATCGGGCTATTTTTATATTTTATTTCCGATAAATTCTCACTCTGGTCAGAGCTTAGTTTTAATGAAATTATAACTAGCCCAATTAATAGACTTTATTTAATAGAGCACCCTATAGTCAATATTATAGCTGTTGTGTTAATAACAAGAGGATATAGCCTACATAAGAAAAAGAGAATATCTAATTCAAAGTTTAGGTCAATTGGAATACATTATTCTTTTGGATTAGCATTATTGCTTTCAAGAATTCCATGGTCTAACTGGATCTAAAAAAACACAAACTACTTATTTCATTTCTTTTATCAGATATATAAAAGAAGGGTAATGATCACTATAACCATTAGTGAATTTAGAGTATGAGAAGCTTCTAAAAGGCTGACCTTTGTACCTTCCCTCTTTTTGAGTTAAATAAGGCTTGTTAAAGACACCAGCTTTGTAAAACTTATAGCTTGAAAAATCATTCCCAAGTAATCCTTTAGATATTATAACTTGGTCAAAAAGAAACCAAACATCCCTGTATGAGTTTGACCCAATGCCTTCATTAGTCAAGATTTTCTCCATTGGATTATACATTTCTTTTATTTTAACGTCTTCTTTGTTTTTCTTAGCCCCAAGAATACCTTTTATACTGTTATTCATAGGATTATCATTAAAATCACCCATAGTAATTATCCTAGCATTTTTGTCTAAACTGTGTAAAGAGTCAATGATTTTTTTATTTAATCTTGCCGCGCTTTCTCTTTTAGATATACTTCTTGCTTCTCCTCCAGACCTAGATGGCCAGTGATTTACTATAATATGAATAAGGTCGTCTTCAAGAGTTCCGCTTACCAGTAGTTGATCTCTAGTATATATTCTTTTGTTTGTTTGATCGTCATATATTAATAGTTCATATGATTTCGAAGAAATTGGTTTGAAACTCTCTTTGTTATAAATCATCGCAACATCAATTCCTCTTTTATCAGGAGATTCATAGTGTATAATCTCATAGTTAGTTCCTGAAAGTGAACTGTCTTTAATCAAATCTATTATTACCTGTTTATTTTCAACCTCTGAAAGACCAACTATAGCAGGATTTTTTTTGGTCACATCTTCACCAATATCAGCGATAACCTTGGCCATGTTTTTTATTTTTTGTTTGTAAACACCGCCTCTGTTGTAAGTTATATCCATCATAGGACTCTTTTCGTCCTGTTTGTTAGGGTCATTTATTGTGTCAAATAAATTTTCAACATTGTAAAAAGCAACAGTATGAATTTTAAATTTCCTTTCGCTTTGCGAAAAAAGTGAGTAGTTAAAAAAGAAAATTAATATTATAAGTTGAATAAGAGACTTTGTCATAATGGAGTTATTATTAAATCACAAATTTAGTTGTTTAAAAATATTAAATATGTACAAATAATACATTAAATTTGAATATTATTTAATAATTATATTTAAACATCTATACAACTAAGTATGAAAAATAATTTACTAGTTTTTTTCGTTTCTGTTTTTTCATTTTTTAGTGCCTTTTCTCAATTTGGTACTATTACTGGTAGTGTTCAAGATGATAAAAGTAATGACCCTATCCAAAACGTAAAAATCCTTATACAAGATTCTGAAATTATAGTTTTTTCAGATGATAACGGAATGTTTTCTTTTAATAAAACAGCTCTATCTGGTAAACAAACTCTACTTTTCTCTAAATCTGGATATGATAATAAATCTTTTAAAGTAATTGTTCCAGATGATGGATCAGTCAATATTAATAATTTGAAATTATCTTATAAAATTCAAATTTCAAATGTTGCATCATCAGATATCAGTACCTCAACTAACGATGAACCTGTTAAAGAAAATGTAATTGAAGAAGTTCAAAATATAGATGTTACTGATGATGCTATTCAATCCCCTGAAAACGACCTCTTCACTATTTCATTAAGTGACGATGAACTAAGTGATGATACTTCTGGTTCAGACAACATATCAGGCTTATTACAGTCATCAAAAGACGTTTTCTTTAGAACTGCCGCATACGAGTTTAGTTCCTCTTTTTTCAAGGTTAGAGGACTTGATTCTGACAATGGTATTGTTCATATTAACGGTATTGAAATGAACAAGTTATATAATGGAAGACCTCAATGGGGCAACTGGGGTGGTTTAAATGATGTTTTGAGAAATCAAGAATTTACTGATGGTATTAGACCTTCAACATATAGCTTTGGAGGACTTCTAGGTTCCAATAATATTAATGTCCGTGCTTCAGAATACAGTAAAGGAGGAAGAGTAACATACTCATCATCAAATAGAAGTTATACAAACAGGTTAATGGCTACATACTCTTCTGGTATTATAGAAGGTGGTTGGTCTTATGCTCTTTCTATGGGAAGAAGGTGGGGTGATGAAGGATATCAAGATGCTACTTTTTATGATTCTAATTCATTGTTTTTTTCTGTTGAAAAGAAAATTAGTAACAAACACAGTATTAACTTTACTGGAATATACGCTCCCAATAGAAGAGGTAAGTCTTCTCCAAATACACAAGAAGTATATGACTTAAAAAATATACGTTATAATGATTATTGGGGTTTACATGATGGTAAAAAAAGAAATTCACGTATTAAAAGAGTAGTAGAACCAATTCTTATGTTAAATCATTATTGGAACATAAATGATAATACTTCACTTAATACTAATATTGGTTATCAATTTGGAGAGTTAGGAAATACTAGGCTAGATTATGCTGGAGGTGCAAACCCTAGCCCTTCTTATTATCAAGATTTACCCAGTTATTATCTAGCTGACAATAATGGACCTGATTATGAAGGAGCATTCTTAGCACAGCAAAATTTCGTTAATGATGGTCAAATTAATTGGAATAGAATATATGATGCTAATATCACTAATACTGTTGCAAATCTAAATGCAGCTTATGTTCAATATGAGGACAGAAGTGATGACAAACAGTTGACGATTAATTCTACATTTAAAAAAGAATTAAATGAGAATATATCTTTTAATTCAACGATAAACTATAAAAAATTAGTTTCAAATAATTTCGCACAAATAACAGATATGTTGGGTGGCTCAGGTTATTCCAATATTGATTCTTTCGATAATTTACAATACGATTTATTAAACCCTAATTCAATTGTTGGTGAGGGGGATAAATTTAAATATAATTATAATTTGTTTGCAGACGTAATTAACGCTTACTCTCAATTTGTTTTTAAATATAATAAGCTAGATTTTTATGTGGCTGCAAGTTATACCGACACAAATTATCAAAGAGAAGGTTTATTTGATAATGAAGCTAATACTGGAAATTCTTTAGGGAAAGGTGAAAAAATTAACTTTTCTGGATATGGTGCAAAATTAGGTTTTACATATAAATTTTCAGGAAAGCATTTACTTGATTTTAATACAGCCTACATAACTAAAGCACCTTCATTTAGAAACACATTTACAAACTCAAGAGTAAATCATAATGTTGTTGGAGTTGATTCGAATGGGCTAATCAATAACAACCCTATTAGTGAAGAAAAGATTACTGCTATTGATGCAAACTATATATACAGATCTTCTATAATCAATGCTAGATTAACAGGGTTTTACACTAACATAAAAGATGCTAATGAAATTTCATTTTATTATGCAGACGGTTTAGTAGGGTTTGAAGAAACTAATGAATTTGTACAAGAAATATTACAAGGAATCGATAAAAAATATTTTGGTGCTGAGTTCGGCCTCGAAGCTCAAATTACATCTACTGTTAAGTTAAAAGGTGCAGCTTCATTTGGACAATATACATATGATAATAACCCAAATCTATATTTAGCTTCTGATAATAATACAGTTTCAATGGGAGAGTCGAACTTAAAAAACTACAAGTTAGCTGGTGGACCTCAAAGAGCGTATTCAACTGGGTTTGAATATAGAGATCCTAATTATTGGTGGTTTGGAGCTACTGCAAACTTTTTCACTAATACTTATTTAGATATTAGCCCATTAACTAGGACTCAAAACTTTTATTTAGCTCAAGATGGAATACCATTTACTGATTATGATCCCTCACAAGCTAGAGAATTGTTAAAACAAGAGAAATTTGATGACTATATGGTGGTAAATGCGGTTGGAGGTAAGTCTTGGAAAATTGATGATTATTACATCGGACTCTTCGCTACTATAAATAACATCTTAAATCATCAGTATAAAACTGGTGGATTTGAACAAGGAAGAAATGCAAATTACCAAGAACTTAGCGAAGACGTAAATAAGCCTCAAAGAGTTTTTGGACCAAAGTACTGGTACGGTAGAGGCACAAATTATTTCTTAAACCTATATTTTAGATTCTAACAAAGACAAAAATTATATATTATGAAGCTTAATACAACTTTTAAATTATTCTCACTTTTATTTTTATTAATAACATATAACTCTTGTGTAGAGGATGATGATTATACAATACCTACAAGCGTTGGTCTTGAAGAGAACCAATCGTTAAATGTATTACTCGATCAAATTAACTCCAATGAAGTTGATTTGTTGACTATCAGTCAGGTTAAAAATCTCTTTGTAAGTGGACAAGCAGTTAATATCGAATCAAGTATAGCAGTTAAAGGATATGTAGTCTCATCAGATTTAACTGGGAATTTCTATAAAGAATTTTATATTCAAGACGAACCATCAAATCCTACAGCAGGTTTAAAAGTCGTTCTTAATCAGGTAGACACCTACAATCAATTTAATATTGGTAGAGAAATATATATTAGGCTGCAAAATCTATACATAGGCGAAACTAATTCTGGAGATGGTGTAATTGCTATTGGAGGTAGAGCTGATGGAAATGAGGTTGGGCAAATTACAGAAAATATGATGGCTGATTATTTACTTAGATCTAATACCACAGAAACAATAATACCATTCGAAGTAACTCTAGGCCAAGTAAATGACTCACATATTGGATTATTCATACAAGCTAATGACACTCAGTTTCCAGTAGGCTACTCAGGGTTGACTTTTGTAGATCCTACTGATGACTATGACTCTTTAAGAGATTTAGAGAGCTGTGAGGATTCAGGATCTATTAAAGTAGAAACCAGTGCATTTGCTAGTTTTCAAGACAGACTACTCCCAACTGACGGTAAAGGATCAATTTCAGGTGTAGTTACAAAAAGTTATAACGGTGATGACAGAGTGTTAGCTTTAAACAATATTGATGATATTAATTTTGATGGAGCAAGATGTGATCCATTATTTTCAGATAATTTTTCTTCAAATAATTTAGATAATTGGACTCAGTTCAGTATTGAAGGTGAGCAAGTATGGGACATTACACCATATGGAAATCCTGCCCCAAGCGCTAGAATTTCTGGTTATGCTGGTGGAAATGTAGTTAATGAAGATTGGCTTATCTCAAATCCTATTGATTTATCTGGACTTACTGATATTAAACTTAATTTTCAAACTGTTGTTAGATATGGAGGACCCGCATTAGAGGTTTATATGACTACTGATTATGTTGGAGGTGATCCAACAGACTCTACATGGACTCAATTAGATGCTGTTATCGATACCGATAATGGAAGCTGGACTTCTTGGACTGATTCTGGAGATTTAGATGTTTCTGCTGCTGCTGGTCAGAATTTATATGTAGCGTTTAAATACAGGTCTACATCATCTGGGGCAGCTACTTATGAGCTAGATAATGTTTTAGTTAGTGGGGAATAACAATATATAACTTTAATAATATTTTAAAAATCCTTTGATTTAATAATCAAGGGATTTTTTATGTAGAAATTGTTTTGAAGTATTGACAAAAAATTACCACAGTAATAGAGCCCTAGCTTGTTTAATTTTATCAATTATAAGTTTAGTAGAGCTGAATTAAAGGTTGTAATCTGGATCGTGACTATTCATTGCATCTTCAGCAACTGTATGTAGGTCTGTATTAAAACCAGTAACGTAATCATTAGTACTAAGATCAACTTTGTATATGCCTTTCAACCACATAAGTGCTCCGGTAGAAGCAGTCATTTCTCCTTGATGTCCTTGTTCATCGGTAAAAAGGGAAGTCTCAAATGGACCAGTTTCTAAGATGCTATCTAAAAGTAAATCATCCTTGTACATTTGCCATAAATCTATACTTGCTTTACCAGTAGGGATTGAGAAGATATTTGTTGAAGGAAATTCAGCACGTAAGGAATCTATCAATTCTAGGTGAACATTTTGATTGATATGTGCTGTAAATGTTTCTTGTACTGTAGCAAATCCAGATTGTTGCGCTGTCTGTTCCCAGTCATTCGGAAAATTTGGGGGGCTAATTGACAAAAATATTGTGATGTCTGGATTATTTTGAAGTGCATATGCAATCCAATTTCTAGTACCTTCAAAAGATTCATTTAATCCACGAGAATCAGCAACCATTCCAAAAACTTCAACATTACCTGCATCAAGCGTTTCTTTAATTCGTTGATTTTTAGCACCTGTGTCATTCCATAAACCTATAGGAAACCCAGATGCTCCAGAAGAAAAAACATAAGTTTGGTTGTGATTGATAAGGCCAGCATCTATTGCTATTTCTCCAATTCTATTTGCATAAGGTTTAAAATAACTATGCCCCATTAATAGCATATTATAGCCTAATTTTTCATCTACCTCTTCTTTCGCACAAGATGTTAATATTAAAGGTAGTACTAGTATTAGTATGGCTATTTTTTTCATTAGCTTTTGTACTTAAGATAAAAAAAACCTTCTATTAGAAGGTTTTTTTTAATATATATATATAATTCAAGTCTTATTCACCAGGGTTTCCTGCAGTTATAATAAATTCTGATCTTCTATTTAATTGATCTTCTTCATCATTACAGTTTGAGCAATCTACAACAGGATTAGATTCTCCTTTTCCAACTGCTGACAGTCTAGTAGATTCAATACCTTTAGAGATCACATACTGCATTGTTGTTTTTGCTCTTCTGTCAGATAACTTCTGATTATATGAAGAAGGGCCTTTACTATCTGTATGGGACTCAATACTAACAGTCATCTCAGGATACTTAATCATTACTTGAACTAAATTATCCAGTTCAAATGCTGCTTCAGACTTAATATTTGATTTGTCAAAATCGAAGTAAATTGCATTTAATTCAATTTTTTCAGCGACAATAATTTTTTCAATTGGATCTAGCATTACATCTATCGAAGTAAATTCTTCGTTAGACATTTCTAAATCTACTATTTTACTGCTATACCCTTCTTTAGATACAATTAATTTACCTGCTTCATCACAAACTAGCATAAATTCAGCCACACCTTCCTTAGAACTTGTCTTAGTGCTTGCAATATTACCATCCTTATCAGAAACAGATGTAGTTGCCGAATCCACTACTAGTTTAGTCTTGGAATCAATTACGTTTGCAGTTAATAACACATCACAAATAGGAACTAATCTTTTGATAGAGTATACATCATCACTTCCTTTTCCGCCGCTTCTGTTTGATGATACAAAACCTGTACCACTAGATTCATTCATGTTGAAAGCAAAATCATCTGCATTACTGTTTACAGGAATACCTACATTTCTTACTGAGGCCCATTTTCCATCAACCTCTTTAGTAAAAAAGACATCTAAACCTCCTAGACCCAGCTGAGAATCTGAAGAAAAGTATAAGTTGTTTTTGTCACCGATAAAAGGAAACATCTCTTGGCCTTCAGTGTTTATTTTTTGACCTAAATTCTCTACATTATTAATGTCTCCTTTTTCATCTATATCTCCCCTGTAGATATCGAAATTTCCAAATCCACCTGGCATATCGGATGAAAAATATAATGTTTTCCCATCAGAACTTAGCGATGGATTTTTTACTGAGTATTCTACGCTATTAATATTTAAACCAACAACATTTTTGTCTCCTACAGATATTTTATATATACCCAAAAGACTTGTTATATTATTAGATTCTGGATCTTCAACATACTCGTTTTCATAAAAACTCTCTCTTGTAAGATACATGTTACCATTATCGTCAAAACTTGCTAACCCTTCATGATATTTTGTATTAATATTTGAGTCTAAATAATCTTCATTTATGTAGCTTCCACTTTCTGAAACATCAAAACTATACACATCTAAGTATGGTTCATTATTCCATCCATAACTAATTCTCTGTGTAATCCAACGACCAATATCAAATAATCCTACAGTATTTCTAGAGGATGTTATATATAATTTATTGTTATTTAAAGTTCCTCCAAAATCAGAATATTCGCTGTTAATATCTAAATTTTGAACATTAAACCTTTTACCCTTAGAAATAATCTTTGGTAGATAGTTAGGATCTTTCATAAATGCTGTAGATCTATTGTCTGCTGGTCTTAGCTCTACAAACTTACTCATCCACTTATTAGATAGTTTGTATTTTCCATTTGCTTTTAACATTTGAGAATACTTAAAAATAATATCTGGATCTGTACTATCTTCGGCTAATGTTGCGTACCATTTCTCAGCTTCTACAGTATTAAATATATTATAGTAGCACTCTGCAAGTTGACCTACAATATAGTCACTAGAATTCCCTTTATCAATTAGTTTTTTATAACTCTCAGAAGCTTTTACAAATTCAAGCCTTGAGAATTGTTTATCAGCTTTTTTTGAACTATTGTCTTGAGCATTTACAGAAACAATGCTTAGAAAAGTTAAAGTAATAAGTGTAAATATGTTTTTCATAATAATTTTAGCTTAGCTTATTTAAAAATATCTTGGTGATTTTGAAACTTTCGTATTGAAATTTAAATCGAAATTGATAAATACTTCGTGAGAAGATTTAGCAATAAAGTTTAATTCGGATTGTACGCTATCGTACGCATATCCTATTCTACAACTTGGACTAACTTTAAAATTTATCATCCCAGTCATTGCTGCATCTAGTCTATATCCGACTCCTAGCTCAACGATATCATACATAAATATGTTAGCGTTTAAATCTAAACTCGCTGGACTTTCTGCTGTATACTTAAGAAATGCATGTGGCTTTAATTTAAAGTCATTAGATAGGTCGAATACATAACCTGTGGCAGCAAATAAATGTTGAGTTTCCGACCCAATGTTATAATCATCTGCATCTAAATGTACAGAGTTTAAAATGTTTGGCATAGATACAGAAACATAATACTTATTTGGTCTATAAAAATACACTCCAGCTCCGATATTAGGCGTCATTTCACTTATATCATTTGCAAAGAACGGATCATTTAAGTCTATCAATGTCAAATCCACTAAACCTATATCATGAGAAGTAACACCCGCTTTTAACCCAAAGGCTAGTTTATTTTCTTTTGCTAAATTTAATGTGTACGAGAAATCAATATAAGCATTGGTTTCCTTCACAGGCCCAATTTGATCAGATATTATAGACATCCCTAGTCCAACATTCTTTCCAACTGGAGTATGAATATTTATTGTACTAGTTTCTGGAGCTCCATCTAGACCTTCCCACTGATTTCTATAAAGGATACCAACCCCTAAGCCATTACTTGAACCAGCATAAGCGGGATTGATTACATTCATATTATACATGTATTGTGTATACTGAGGATCTTGTTGAGCACTCGATGAGAATGCATAGAGAAAAATTAAAAGTATTAAATAACGTTTTTTCATTTTTGTATAATTAGAGTTGTTAATAATTTAAGTAGATCCAACTCGTTATTGGCTCCTTGTTTGAGTTAAAATATATAATATAAAAATATGTTCCTACAGGAAGTATTTCACCATCCTGATTTGTACCACACCATTGATCGATATAATCATTTAATTCGTATACTTTTGTACCGTATCGGTTAAACACTTCTGCTTTTAATATGTCCTCTTTATCTTCTAGATGATCTAAGATTAAACAATCATTAATTCCATCACCATTTGGAGATAATCCTTGAGGTTGATCTACACAATAGCTATTTTGATATAAATCAACTTGTATTGTAGTCGAACTAAAGCAATAAGTAACGTCATCAAAGACTGTTATAGTAAACTCTCCATGTTGAGCTGATACGTCATCTAAACTGAATGTTGCATCTGGCCCTGACTGTAAATCTACCCCGTCTAATGTCCAAATATATGTTAGTGAATTAACAAATTGACTAGCATTTGACACTTCTACAGCGAGCACAAGACTTTCATTTACACATTTTATAACATTATCGTCTACTGCTATAACTTCAGGTACAGGGAAAAACTCAACTAATATATCATCTGTAAATGAACAATCTGTATTGTCTATAACTATATTAGCTGTGTAATTACCAGTTTCATCAACAGCAAGATTTACACTATTTTCACCATCTATTAATATTCCGTTCATGTACCAGCTAATAGTTGAATTGGATGGTAACCCACCTGCATCTAATACGATTTGATCTCCTTCACAATTAGCATTTCCTGATTCTAAAAGAATATCTTCTCCTAAGTCTAATTCACCAATATTAAAACTACCTGCAGAAATAAACACTGCAGAATCATAAACTGTATCTCCATCATCTGCTACAACTAATTTAATGTGATAAATTTCATTTGGAATCACATTAGCTTCAGCTATCATAGGAATTGTATGCCCTAAAAAGTTCGTTGGACTAGTTAAAGCTGGAAGTCCACCTGGTCCATAATAATTGCTAAAAAATTCTGGATTTACTGATTCACAACCTGTATTGTACTGCTCGTCTCTGACAGTTAATACAGAGATAGGGTCATTTGTGCCAGGGACAATTGCAAGGTTTGTTGTTACCCCTTGAGAATCCGTTAATAAGAAAGCA
Organism: Flavobacteriaceae bacterium; assembly: GCA_028825365.1. Lineage (GTDB taxonomy): Bacteria > Bacteroidota > Bacteroidia > Flavobacteriales > Flavobacteriaceae > SGZJ01. Next base: position 33,411 of record JAPKAF010000014.1, read on the forward strand.
AATGCATCAGTAAATGTACACTGGAATGTCCCGTATTCTTCAGCAGCAAAAATAAACTCAAAACTCATATAGTCAGTTACTGGAACAAAATCAAATTCAAGTATAGAGGCATTATTGGTGTCTCCGATATTTAGACCAGGAATAACAGATTCTAAATCTGCATCACCAGGCCAATCATAACTACCATCTACCAAAACACCAGTTTCAGGACCTACTGCATTTGCAACATCTCCAGATGTCATAATTAATCCACTTTCAAATGGCCATGAAGAACCGTTTGCGTCAAAATAACCAATACCATTTGTGCTTCCAAAATCTGAACCAGTACTATAAGTAACATTAAATGCCTGTGAACATTCAGAGTCAATTAATACGTCTGTAACTAATTCAGTAATAGTATATATTTCAGTATCTGTTATTATAGCTGGAGGAACTGTAAAAATACAAATATCAAATGTTGAATTTTGTAATTCAGTATCACCATTAGAATAAACTCTTATAGAGTAAGTCTCACCAATTGTTAGTCCTGGAGCTACACTTTCATTTGCATCACTACAATATACTTCAGTTAAATTGTTACAATCATCTCCTTGGTAAAGCACGTGATATAAATTTGTAGTATCACCAGTTATATTGTATAAACTAATAGCGTGATTTTCTGATACTGCCGTAAATTCAAACCATACATCGTCATTGTCAGTACCTCCACATGAATTTGGCTCACTTGAAGGAGTTGCTGCAACTAAAGTTCCACTTCCAGATTCTGTACAGTTTTCATCAGGATTTGCTATTAGAGTTGTAGCACCACTACAATTATCATTAGCAGGCGGGCAAGCAAACAGTTGAATAGCATTAC
>JAPKAF010000083.1 GCA_028825365.1 Flavobacteriaceae bacterium
TTATCAACGTTGTCTATTCTAATCTATTTTCATTCTAAAGTGTTTTAATATTACATTTACAGACTAAATAATAAATATTATGTCAAATAAACCTAAATGTGGATGTGGAAATACTCAAAACCCTGATGGATTTTGTGATGGTTCTCACACTAAATAGATTAATTAAACATTATCATTCAAATTAGTAACAAACTTTTGTTTTTACTATATCATAATGATTAAAGTTGCTATTACCCCATTAGCATCTGTTGTGTAATTGCTTCTCTGTATTTACTAATTATATTAATTGTCTTAATAGTCAATACAAATGACTACAGAAAAACAAGTTTGGTACACTTAGGTGCAATTTAAGTCAGTCATTTTTTTTGTAATTTACACTTATGAAAAAATCATTAATTCTTTTATTATTTATTTCACTTATTTTCTTAATTAATTGTGGATCATTTTCAACTAATATAAATCTTGCTCCAGTTTCCGAGGTAACAAATCAGGTTAGTGTAGGAATGCATGTTGATGAGTTCTTAAAAATTGCTGGAAATAGAGCTCAAAAAGAATTGATATTTGCCAGAAACTATTATGTATATAGAGTTGAGCAAATACAAATTTCAACAACTAGTAGAACAAAGATTCAAAAGGACATAAAATTCTTTTATTTTGATTATAATGATAACTCTTTACTTTATGTTAAGGACGGAGCCAAATCTATAAAGCAATAATAGCTATTAATAAAAATCTTTTTTATTAATAGCTTACTAAGTCTAAAATTTTCCCTTAATTTTATTTTTTGATCTTAAATATGAGTAAAAATAATGTTTCCTTTAGCTGGGCCTTTAAAGAATTTATTTGGCCAAGAAGAAAAGTAGTTTCTTTTGGACTTTTTCTGATAATTATTAGAAGTTTATCTGGATTAGTATTGCCTTATGCTAGTAAATCTTTAATCGATGATATAATCCCTTCAAAAGATATGGATGGACTTACTTTATTGTTAATTATTGTCTGCTCTGCACTATTATTTCAGTCGATTAGCTCTTTTTCCTTGACTCGCATTTTAAGTGTGGAAGCACAACACTTGATTTCTATTTTACGTGCTAAGGTGCAGAAAAAACTACTAACTCTCCCTGTTAGTTTTTTCGACAATAATAAATCTGGAGCTTTGGTTTCTAGAGTTATGACAGATGTTGAAGGGGTTAGAAACTTAGTAGGTACAGGACTGGTTCAACTAATAGGAGGTACGATTACAGCCATAATTTCTTTAGTTATACTAATAGATATCAATGCGCAAATGACTTTGTTTGTTTTAGTTCCGGTTATAATTTTTGCATTAATTGCTTTGAAAGCTTTTGGATATATACGCCCCATTTTTAGAGCTCGAGGTAAAATCAATGCCGAAGTTACTGGTCGTCTAACTGAAACTTTAAACGGAATACGTGTAATTAAAGGGTTTAATGCTGAAAAACAAGAACTTAAAGTTTTTGAAAAGGGTGTTGATGATTTGTTTCAAAATGTAAAAAAGAGTTTGACCGCTACAGCTTTAATTACTAGTTCTTCTACTTTCTTGCTCGGATTAGCATCTGCTGGTATAATGGGTATGGGTGGTTACTTTATAATGAATGATAGTATGACTTATGGTGAGTTTGTTTCGTTTACACTCTTTCTTGGTTTTATGATTGCACCCATAGTTCAAATGAGTAACATTGGTAGTCAGCTTACCGAGGCTTTTGCAGGGTTGGATAGAACTCAAGAATTAATGGGTTTAAGTGAAGAAAATGATCCTGCTACTCGTAAAGTAGTGCTTAATAAAATTGAAGGAAATATTTCTTTTAAAAATATTTCGTTTAGCTATGATGATAAAACAAGTGTATTGCATGATGTTTCTTTTGAAGCCCCAACAGGAAGTGTTACTGCACTAGTCGGTTCTTCTGGGTCAGGTAAATCTACTATTGCAGGTCTAGCTACTGCCTTTTTAAATCCAAACTCAGGTGAAGTATTGATTGATGGTGTTGATTTATCGACAGTGGACTTAAAAAGCTTTAGATCTCAATTGGGAGTTGTCCTTCAAGATGATTTTTTATATGAAGGAACAATTAGAGAAAATATACTATTTCCATGCCCTGATGCTTCTGAAGAAGAACTTCAGCAAGCTGTTCATGGAGCATATGTTAATGAATTTACCGATCGTTTTGAGAAAGGGATTGATACTCTTATTGGAGAGCGTGGTGTAAAACTATCCGGAGGACAAAGACAGAGAATATCTATCGCAAGAGCATTGTTAGCACAACCTAAGATTGTAATTTTAGATGAAGCTACTTCAAATTTAGATACTCAAAGTGAAGCATTTATTCAGAAAAGTCTTGGTTTATTAATGCAGAACAGAACTACTTTCGTAATTGCTCACCGATTGAGTACTATACAAAAGGCTGATCAAATTCTTGTTGTTGAAGATGGTGATATTGTCGAGCGTGGCAAGCATGAAGAATTAATTGCTGCCAAAGGCAGATATCATGAGTTGTACACATATCAAAC
>JAPKAF010000015.1 GCA_028825365.1 Flavobacteriaceae bacterium
CTAGCATTATATAGTTTCTACTGGAACATTCTTAATACATTATTTAACTTTATTAAGAATCCATACTTACCGTTTAGATCAAAATAAACAGTAATAAAATTTAAGGGAAAAAAAAAAAAGATCCCAATTTGGGGTCTTTTTTTTTAAAAAAGAATAACTCAAACTATAACTCTTAATTTTACTAAATCAACAATCTAGAAACTAAATGTTGTGAAATATGCAAAATATAGTTACTTTAGCGGCTAACTATTAATTTTTAAAATAACAAAATATGAATTATTTAAACTTTATTGCAATGTCAGTCCCTACGGATGGCACTGGATTTACGTTCTGGCTTGGAGCTATGGCTATGATGGCAGCATCTGTGTTTTTCTTCTTGTCAATGAACAGTGTTGATGCTAAATGGAGAACATCTCTTTTAGTTTCAGGATTAATTACGTTTATTGCTGCTGTTCACTACATGTACATGAGAGATGCTCATGCTGCTGGTGACAGTACTACAGTATTTAGATATGTAGATTGGATTTTAACAGTTCCATTAATGTGTGTTGAGTTTTACTTAATACTTAAAGTTGCTGGTGCAACTAAGTCACATATGTGGAAGTTAATTGGATGGTCAACAGTTATGTTAGTTGCTGGATTCTTTGGTGAGTCTGGATGGGACGGCGGAATTATGAACGCTTCAATGTGGGGATTAATCTCTGGTCTTGCTTACTTCTATATCGCATATGAAGTGTGGTTAGGTAGTCTTAAGAAATTAGCTGTTGCAGCTGGTGGAAACGTACTAGAAGCTCACAAAATGCTATGTTGGTTCCTTCTTGTTGGTTGGGCAATTTATCCTTTAGGATATATGGCTGGTACTGATGGATGGTATAACGGAATTGAAGGAGTATTACCTTCTATGGAAGTTATATATAACATTGGAGATGCAATCAATAAAATCGGTTTCGGTTTAGTTGTTTACAGCTTAGCTGTTAAAGAGTCTTAATTAAAGATTCCAACAAAAAATTAAAAAAGGCTACACATTGTGTAGCCTTTTTTTTATACAATAAATTCTATTACATTTTTTGAACTACTCCAATACCTAATAGGTCTAACGCATTTTTTATAGCAAAAGATACTGCTTTAGAAAGCTGAAGTCTAAACATTTTTCTATCCTCAAAAGAAGTCTTTAGAATGGGTGAAGAGTGATAGAAAGAATTAAAGACCTTAACTAAATCATATAAGTAGTTAGCAATTAAAGCAGGGCTATGGATATTAGCTGCTTTTTGAATTGCAGTTGGAAACATAAGTAATTGTTTAATTAAATCTTTCTCTACAGCTTCTACCTTTCCATTATAATCTTCAACACTAACTTTATCAATCTTTCTTAAAATAGCCTGAATCCTTACATATGAGTACTGAATGAAGGGCCCTGTATTTCCTTGAAAATCTACAGATTCTTTAGGGTCAAATAAGATTCTCTTTTTAGGGTCTACTTTCAAAATAAAATATTTTAAAGCACCTTGACCTATAACATTATATACCTTATTTTTTTCATCTTCATTTAAGTCCTCTAACTTTCCTAGCTCTAGAGAAATATCTCTTGCAGTAGTTGTCATTTCCTCTAATAAATCATCCGCATCTACAACAGTACCTTCTCTACTTTTCATCTTTCCACTAGGGAGATCTACCATACCATAACTTAAATGATGTAGATTATTAGACCAACCAAAACCTAGTTTTTTAAGTATCAAAAACAATACTTTAAAATGATAGTCTTGCTCGTTACCAACAGTATAAACCATTGAGTTTATAGTAGGATAATCTTTAACTCTTTGAATTGCAGTACCAATATCTTGCGTCATATAAACAGCAGTACCATCAGATCTTAAAACAATTTTTTCATCTAACCCATCTTCAGTTAAATCACACCAAACACTTCCATCTTCCTTCTTGAAAAAAACATTTTCAGAAAGACCTTGTTTTATAAATTCTTTACCTAACAAATAGGTTTCACTTTCGTAATAGTAGTTATCAAAATCTACCCCAAGAGTTTTATAAGTTTGCGCAAAACCCTTATAAACCCATTCATTCATTGTTTTCCACAACTTAACAACCTCATCATCTCCAGCTTCCCACTTTAAAAGCATTTTTTGGGCTTCAACTAAAATAGCTGCATTTTTTTTTGCGTCCTCCTCAGAATTACCATCTTCAACAAGAAGACTAATTTGTTTTTTATACTCCTTGTCAAATAAAACATAGTATTTACCGACTAACTTATCACCCTTTACAGAAGTAGATTCAGGTGTTTCCCCATTTCCAAACTTAACCCAAGCAACCATACTCTTACATATGTGTATACCTCTGTCATTAATTATTTGAGTTTTTAGAACATTTCTACCAGATGCTTTTAATATCTGAGATACACTAAAACCTAATAAGTTATTTCTAATATGACCTAAGTGAAGTGGCTTATTTGTATTCGGTGAAGAATATTCAACCATGGTATAATCAGAAGTAGTAGGTTTTACAAAACCAAAATCACTTTTTTCTTTAATAGAATTAAATTGATTTAAGTAGTACTCATCAGAAACAACAATATTTAGAAAACCCGAAACAACATTAAAAGATGTAAAAGAGTTTTCAGCACCAACTATATACTCACCTAGCTTATTCGCAAGCTCCATTGGGCTTGTTTTAATGGACTTTAGCAAAGGAAATACCACTATTGTTAAGTCACCCTCAAAGTCACTTCTAGTAGGCTGAATTTCAACAGTAGCTATATTTATTTTGTACAAATCATTAATTGCTGTTATTGCAATAGACTTTAATGTAGATTCAATATTCATTTCGTTCATTATAAGTATAAATATAACATATTAATAATTCTATTTTGTTTTTGGTAAAAACACTTCCGCCATCATACATCTAGCACTTCCTCCTCCATAAGTTTCAATTGTACTAAGTGAACTAAATACAATTTTAGCATATTTATTTATAGTGTTTTTTTGTTGGTTAGTTAACACATTATATGCTGATTCACTCATAACTAATAATGGGTTATTATTTCTATCTAATAGTTGCAGCATGTTACCTGCGAAAGAATTAACTTGATTTTCAGATATTTCTATAATTTCTTTTCCGTCAGTTAACAAATGAGAAATTACATTTTTTTTCTCCTTTTTATCATCAATGCAGTCCAAACAAATAACAGCAAAATCATCTGCAACACACATCATAACGTTTGTGTGATATATCAGCTCCCTTTTATCTTTAATTGACTGATACGCATTAAAAATAACTGGAGTATATTCAAAATCTTCACAAAACTCAATCAATAGATCTTCATTGGACCTCTCAGAAACTGCACAATAAGCTTTTCTATTTACTCTGTCTAAAACTACACTACCCGTTCCTTCTAAAAACAAACCTGCTTCTTCTCCGGAAGAATAGTCGATAACATTATTAATTAAATGGTTGTTTTTTTCGACAAACTCCATCACATCTTCTCTTCTTTCCTGTCTTCTATTTTCAGCATACATAGGGTATAGTGCTAAATCACCATTTGAATGAAAAGACACCCAATTGTTAGGAAATAATGAGTCTGGAGTATCAAACTTATTATCATCCTGAAATACTATAACATTGACTCCAATAGATCTAAGTTTTAAAACTAAATTATCAAATTCAGATTGGGCTTTTAAGTTAATTTGATCAGAACTATTATTAGGCTCTACTACCTTTTGATAATGATTATTAACAGCTGTTTGCACATTGTAATTAAATGCAAATGGTCTAATCATCATAATTGTATTTGTACTTTGTTTGTTCACAGTCATTACTTTCTTATTAAAGGCATAGTTGAACACCTTAACAAACCTTCTTGTTTAGCTATTTCTGAATATTTAATAGTCTCAACTTCGAATCCGTTTGAGTTTAGCCATTTATTTAACCTGTTGAATTTATTTTCTGATACTACTATATTTTCAGAAATAGAAAACACATTACAGTTCATATTGTACATCTCTTCTTTTGTAGTTTGAAAAATATTTTCTTTTCCAAAAAAATCTATTAGCCAATCACACTCGTCTTTTATTAAAAAACCTTCTGGATGTAATATTGCTTTATTATTTCCAAGTGGCTGAAAGCAACAGTCCAGATGAAGGGCATTGTCTTTTGGTGAGTTATTTGACTTTCTTAACTCAAAAGTCTTAATAGTTTTATTGGGGAAAATTTCTCTCAGCGCGTTGACAGCGTTAACATTGGTCCTAGCGGTTATATAATTAGAATAATCTTCACCACTATAAATTCCAATAAAAATATGATCATTACAAAGTATCACATCACCACCCTCAATATGACAATCACTACTAAGTCTAATTACGTTTTTAGCGGGTATCTGATCGATTATATGATTAATTGCAGATAATTCTAAGGATCTGTTGTCAATCATATTAGATAAGATAATTTTATCTTCAATTACAAATGAAATATCTCTAGTAAATATCTGATTATAATCAGATATTTCTTTTGGTCTATAAACTTTTACTTTGTGTTTTTTTAAAACATCCTCAAATAAACCTAACTCGGCTATCATATCAAGCTCTGTTGGGTAAGTACCATTTAAGATATGCTCTTTAGACTTTGGATCATAGCAATCTTCAATTTTAGGAATTGGCCCATTAGAAACAGCAGTACCTAAAATTACGGATACTAATTTAGAGGTCTCATTGTTAATATTAATTTTTAACATATGTAAATATAATAATAAAGATATTCAGAATGTTGTCTTTACTTATCTGTCAGAGATAGGAGAATATGGTCTGTGTGTCTCACCTGTGTAGACTTGTCTTGGCCTACCAATTGGTTCATTACGCAGCCTCATTTCTCTCCAATGAGCTATCCAACCTGGAAGTCTACCTAAGGCAAACATAACGGTGAACATATCAGATGGGATACCCATGGCTCTATAGATGATACCAGAGTAAAAATCAACATTTGGATATAAACTTCTATCCACAAAATACTGATCACTTAAAGCTTCTTTTTCAAGTCCCTTTGCAATATCTAAAATAGGATCTACAATTCCGAGGTCATTTAAAACTTCGTCAGTTGCAACTTTGATTATTTTTGCTCGAGGATCAAAACTTTTGTAAACTCTATGACCAAAGCCCATTAATCTAAATGGATCTTCTTTGTCTTTCGCTTTTTGCATGTACTTATTAGTATCTCCGCCATCTTCATTAATTGATTCAAGCATTTCTAATACAGCTTGGTTTGCACCACCATGAAGTGGACCCCACAGAGCAGAAATTCCAGCAGAAATTGAGGCAAATAAACCAGCATGTGACGAACCAACTATTCTAACTGTTGAAGTAGAGCAGTTTTGTTCATGATCAGCATGAAGAATTAAAAGCTTATTTAAAGAATTAACTAAAACAGGATTTTGGACATACTGTTCATTTGGTTTATTGAACATCATTTTCAAAATATTTTCAACGTAACCTAAAGAAGAATCTCCATAATCTAGTGGTAGTCCATTCTTTTTTCTAAAAGTCCAAGCAATTAAGACTGGTATTTTACCTAAAACTTTAACAATAGTATCATATAGCTCGGATTTACTTCTATCGTAATCTATATGTTTTGAACTAGGATTAAATGCAGTTAAAGCACTAGTTAAGGAAGATAAAATCCCCATTGGATGAGCTGATTTTGGAAAGGCTTCTAATATTTTCTTTATATCCTCATCAACAATACTTTCTTTTTTTATGTCATCATTGAACTTCTTGTACTCTTCTTGAGTTGGAAGATTACCATATATTAGTAAATATGCAACTTCTAAAAAACTAGCATTATTAGACAAATCTTCAATTGAATAACCTCTGTATCTTAAAATACCTTTCTCACCATCTAAGTATGTGATTTTACTTTCACATGATGCAGTGTTCTTAAAACCTGGATCAATAGTAGTAACTCCACCAGTAAGTGATCTTAAGTTTTTTATATCTATAGAAGTTTCATTTTCAGAACCTAAAACAATAGGAAAATCAAATTCTTGATTATTTATTAAAAGTGTAGCTTTTTTTGACATTTAGATTTTTGTATTAAGGAATGCAAAAGTACAAAATATCTGTGAATTATTAAAAAATAAAACCGACTACGATTTAAACGCGCTAGCTTTAGGGTAAATAGCTCGTGAACCTAGTTCCTCTTCGATTCTTAGTAATTGGTTATACTTAGCCATTCTATCACTACGAGATGCTGAGCCTGTCTTAATTTGACAAGTAGTAAGTGCTACAGCTAAATCAGCAATTGTATTATCTTCTGTTTCACCTGATCTGTGTGACATAACAGATGTAAATCCAGCTTTGTGTGCCATTTCAACAGCTTGAATAGTCTCTGTCAAAGTGCCAATTTGATTTACTTTAATTAAAATCGAATTAGCTATTGACTCATTTATTCCTTTAGATAATCTATCTACATTGGTAACAAATAAATCATCACCAACTAATTGAATTTTGTCTCCAATAATTTCTGTTAAATACTTCCAACCTTCCCAGTCATTTTCATCCATTCCATCTTCAATTGATATAATTGGATATTTAGAAGCAAGGCTTGCTAAGTAGTCAGCTTGTTCTTTACTTGATCTAACCTTACCCTGTTCACCTTCAAATTTTTTATAATTATACTCATTATTTTCATAAAACTCAGCGGCAGCACAATCAAGAGCAATCATTACATCTTTACCAAAACTATAGCCTGCATTTTCAACAGCTAAAGCTATAGTATCTAATGCGTCCTCAGTACCGTCTAACACGGGAGCAAAACCTCCTTCATCTCCGACAGCAGTACTTAATTTTCTACTTTTCAATACAATTTTAAGATGATGAAATATCTCACTACCCATCTGCATTGCATGAGTGAAAGACTCAGCAAGTACTGGAACCACCATAAACTCCTGAAAGGCAATAGGCGAATCACTATGCGATCCTCCATTAATAATATTCATCATGGGAACAGGTAGTGTGCAAACATCTTCTCCTCCAATATATTTATACAATGGAATGTTTTTTTCATTTGCTGCAGCTTTTGCAACAGCTAATGAAACACCTAAAATTGAATTTGCTCCTAATTTTGACTTATTTGGAGTTCCATCTAAATCAATCATTATATTATCTATTTCTGTTTGATTAAAAACGGAAATACCTAAAACGGATTGTGCAAGAATTTCATTAACGTTACTCACGGCAATTTTCACACCTTTACCCATATAATCAGATCCACCATCTCTTAATTCAACAGCTTCATGTTCACCGGTAGATGCTCCAGAAGGAACAGCTGCCCTACCCAAAGTACCATTATCAGTAATAACATCAACTTCAATAGTTGGGTTACCTCTTGAATCAAAGATTTGCCTAGCGTGAATTTTTTTGATATTTGACATAAGTATAAAAATGATTGTTAATTGACAAAAATATCACATATAAATAGAATTATATCTAATTATAAAAATAAATTAACGAAAACGTAATAGTGGAATATCTTATTTCTTCATATTCTCAACAAACTCATCAAACAAATATGAGGAATCATGAGGTCCTGGGCTAGCCTCAGGATGAAATTGGACAGAAAAACAGTTACTATTTTTAAGCCTAATGCCGGCAACAGTATCATCATTCAAGTGAATGTGAGTGATTTCTATGTTCTCATTAGACAGGGCATCTTCTTTATTTATTGCAAAACCATGATTTTGAGAAGTTATTTCCCCCTTACCAGTAATTAGGTTTTTCACAGGATGGTTAATTCCTCGATGGCCATTATGCATTTTGTATGTAGCAATTCCGTTAGCAAGTGCAATAATTTGATGTCCAAGACAAATTCCAAATAGCGGTAAATTATTTTTGATTATTTTTTTTGCAACTAACTGAGCACTTTTCAAAGGTTCAGGGTCACCAGGGCCATTTGATAAGAAATAACCATCAGGATTCCATTTCTTCATTTCCTCAAAGGATGTGTCAAAAGGAAAAACTTTTATATAAACATCTCTACTAGCTAAATTCCTTAAAATATTCTTTTTAATTCCTAAATCTAGAGCAGCTACTTTATACTTGGATTTTTCATTTCCAAAAAAATATGAAGATTTGGTAGAAACCTCTGACGCTAATTCAAGACCTACCATAGAAGGGACAGAAAGCAGTTTTTTTGATAAGCTTTCTAAATTATCTACATCAGTAGTTATAACAGCATTCATAGCTCCGTTCTCCCTGATATAACTAACTAAAGCCCGTGTATCAATATCAGAAATTGCAAAAAGATGATTCTTATTTAAAAAATCCTCGAGAGAGCTATCTGCTAATTCTCTCGAATAATTGTAACTAAAGTTTTTACAAATTAAGCCTGAAATTTTTATAGAATCTGATTCAGACTCATCATTATTTATTCCATAATTACCTATATGTGGATTGGTCATAACCATTAACTGACCAAAATAAGAAGGATCAGTATATATTTCTTGATAACCAGTCATACCAGTATTAAAACAAACTTCTCCAAAAGCAGTACCATCACCGAAAACAGACTTACCATAAAATATAGTGCCGTCAGATAATAATAATATAGCTTTCTTTCTTTTTTTATATTCCATAATAACTAAACTAGAACAAAAATAATTATAATAATTAATTATATAAAAAAAGAGGTTAAATTTCTTAACCTCTTTATTAACAATTTTTATATAACATGAAACACAAAGTCATGCAAGTAAGTGGAAACACTAAATACTGTTATAATACTCAAGAACTTTAACTACTCCTTCTACGTTCTTTAATGAAAGTGAATTTGAATCCACAAACATATCAAGTTTAGATGAATCTGATTTATCTAATTTTAAAGTTTTGAAAATTGATTTCTTTTTTAATTTTACCGGATTGATCGTTCCATTAATCATAATAAAGTAATCTTCTCCACGAACATACTTATCATTTGGTCTATTAACTAATGGATTAGCTGAGCCTGCAATTAACTTAACTTCAAAACCTTTCATCAATTTATAGTTGTCAGAATCGTATAACATTTCGTAAACTCGGTTATCATCATCATAATAATAATTCTTGTAGACTTTGTTATTGATAACAATTTTTTTAATGTTATTGAACGTAAAAGAAAAAATCGAATCAGAATCATTCATTTTCGCCTCAAAAGAATTTCTTTGAAGGTTTAAATTAATTCGTTTTACCAAAAACTTATCATCAGAAAGTGTGTGAATAACTGCTGTATTGTTCCAATCTTCAAATAGATGAAACTTACCGTCAATTTGTCTTTTTGGATTATAAAACATCATAGAATTACCATAACTACTTCCGTTACCAGCAGCTAATTGAGCATATTTCTCCATAGCTTGACTTCCTCCAGCATCTACAGAACTAGTCTGGGCTAGGGCGATAAAACTACTTAACAAAAATGTAATAAATAAAATGAGATTCTTCATAAAGATTTTTTTTTACAAAAATAATATTATATATGATTCTAAATGTTAAGGATTTATTAATTAAATCTTAAAATTTTAGATATTTACAACTTTATTTTTCTTCTGGTGATTCAGTTTCAGGGGACTCAACTTGTGGAGCATCAACTTTTTCAGTAGATTCTACTTCTGGAGTAGTAACTTTAGCAGTGGTGCTTTTTTTACGTCGTCTAGTCGTTGATTTTTTCTTTTTACCAGCTTCATAAGTTTCGTTATAATCAACTAACTCGATCATAGCCATATCAGCGTTATCACCAAGTCTATTTCCTAATCTAATAACTCTAGTGTAACCACCTGGACGATCAGCTATTTTAGCAGAAACATCACGAAATAATTCTGCAACAGCTTCTTTTTGTCTTAATCTAGCAAAAACAATTCTTCTGTTTTGAGTTGTATCTGATTTTGACTTAGTAATTAGTGGTTCTACAAATTGCTTTAAAGCTTTTGCTTTGGCAGTAGTAGTATTTATACGCTTATTTTCGATTAAAGAACAAGCCATATTAGCTAACATAGATTTTCTATGAGCAGTTTTTCTTCCTAAATGGTTAATTTTTTTTCCGTGTCTCATTATTAAATTTATTTATAGTCTAATAAATTAATCTTTATCTAGTTTATATTTTGTTAAATCCATTCCGAAATTCAACCCTTTTACAATCACAAGTTCTTCTAATTCAGTTAGAGATTTTTTACCAAAATTTCTAAATTTCATCAAATCGTTTTTGTTAAACGAAACTAAATCTCCCAAGGTATCTACTTCAGCAGCTTTTAAACAGTTTAATGCACGAACTGAAAGATCCATATCAATTAACTTAGTTTTAAGAAGCTGACGCATGTGTAATGATTCCTCATCATATGTTTCAGTCTTAGCAATTTCATCTGCTTCAAGAGTAATTCTTTCGTCAGAGAAGAGCATAAAGTGGTGTATTAAAATTCTAGCAGCATCAGTTAATGCGTCTTGTGGGCTTATAGAACCATCAGTCATTATTTCAAATACTAATTTTTCATAATCAGTCTTTTGCTCAACTCTGAAGTTTTCTACAGCATATTTCACATTTTTAATAGGAGTGAAAATAGAATCTGTGAAAATCGTACCTATTGGAGCACTAGATTTTTTATTTTCCTCAGCTGGAACATAACCTCTACCCTTTTCGATAGATAATTCCATTTGAATCTTAACTTTAGAATCTAAGTTACAAATAACTTGATCTGAGTTTAAAACTTGAAAACCAGAAATAAACTTCTGAAAATCACCAGCAGTGATTTTATCTTGTCCAGAAAGAGATATAGAAACAGTTTCATTATCAACCTCATCTATTTGTCTTTTAAAACGAACTTGTTTTAAATTTAAAATAATTTCAGTAACATCTTCCACAACACCTGCAATAGTTGAGAATTCGTGATCAACACCTTCAATTTTTACTGAAGTAATTGCAAATCCTTCAAGAGAAGATAATAAAACTCTTCTCAGAGCATTACCAACTGTTAAGCCATAACCAGGTTCAAGAGGTCTGAATTCGAATTTTCCTTCAAAATCAGTTGAATTGATCATTATTACTTTGTCCGGTTTTTGAAAATTTAATATTGCCATAATACTTTGTATATTAATTATTATTTTGAGTACAATTCAACAATGAACTGTTCATTAATGTTTTCAGGAATTTGTATTCTTGCAGGAATTGAAACGTAAGTTCCTTGCATTAAATCACCATTCCATGTAATCCATTCAAATACACTTGAGGAGTTAGAAAGAGCTCTATCAATTGTCTCTAAAGACTTAGACTTTTCTCTAACAGCAACTACATCTCCAGGTTTTAAGCTGTAAGAAGATATGTTAACTATTCCTCCATTGACAGTAATATGTCTGTGTGATACAAGTTGTCTTGCTCCGCTTCTTGAGTTTGATAAACCCATTCTAAATACAACATTATCTAACCTTGATTCACAAAGTTGTAATAATACCTCACCGGTAATTCCAGTTGCAGCAGTTGCCTTTTTAAACATATTTCTAAATTGCTTTTCTAATATACCATATGTATATTTAGCTTTTTGCTTCTCCATAAGTTGTACAGAGTACTCAGATTTTTTACCACGTCTACGGGTATTTCCGTGTTGACCAGGTGGGTAGTTTCTTTTCTCAAAAGATTTATCTTCTCCGAAAATTGCTTCACCAAATTTTCTTGCAATTTTTGTTTTTGGACCAGTATATCTTGCCATTGTTTTTTGTTTTTTTAGAGTAACTATGAATTAAGGTCTTAATCTAATCCTTCGATAGTATCTTGTCTCTGATTATACTTATTATAAATATTATTTAAACTCTTCTACGTTTAGGTGGTCTACAACCATTATGAGGAGTTGGAGTTACATCAATTATTTCTGCGACTTCAATACCTGCATTATGAATAGATCTAATTGCTGATTCTCTTCCATTTCCAGGACCCTTTACATATACCTTAACCTTTCTCAAACCAGCATCTTTTGCAACACCAGCTGCATCTTCAGCGGCTAATTGAGCTGCATAAGGAGTGTTTTTCTTCGAACCTCTAAAACCCATCTTACCAGCAGATGACCAAGAGATAACGTCTCCTTTTTTGTTAGTTAATGATATTATAATGTTGTTAAATGATGCAACAATATGTGCTTCACCTATAGATTCAACTATTACTTTACGCTTTTTAGTACTTGACTTTGCCATATTACTAATTATTATTTAGTTACTTTTTTCTTGTTTGCAACTGTTTTTCTTCTTCCTTTTCTAGTTCTAGAGTTGTTTTTAGTTCTTTGACCTCTCAAAGGTAAACCAGATCTGTGTCTGATACCTCTGTAGCACCCAATATCCATTAAACGTTTAATGTTTAATTGAGTTTCTGATCGTAATTCTCCTTCAATAGTGAAAGTGCTAACAGCCTCACGTATTTTACTGATATCTGAATCAGACCAATCATTAACTTTAATGTTGTCATCAACACCCGCGGCCTTCAAAATTTCTTTTGCGCGAGTTCTACCTATACCGAATATATAGGTAAGGGAAATAACTCCTCTTTTTTGTTTTGGTATATCTACACCTGCTATTCTTGCCATAATTAACCTTGTCTTTGTTTAAACCTTGGATTCTTTTTGTTTATCACATAAAGTCTACCTTTTCTACGTACAATTTTACAATCTGCACTTCTCTTTTTTACTGAAGCTCTTACTTTCATGATTTTTTATTAATATCTATATGTTATGCGAGCCTTTGATAAATCGTAAGGACTCATTTCTAATTTAACTTTATCTCCTGGTAACAACTTAATGTAATGCATACGCATTTTACCAGATATATGTGCAGTCACAATATGACCATTTTCTAATTCTACTCTAAACATTGCATTGGACAACGCTTCTATTATTGAGCCATCTTGCTCTATTGCTGCTTGCTTTGCCATTAGATTCCTGTTTTTCTATTTTTACCAGCCTTCATCAGCCCATCATAATGTTTATTCAACAAATATGAATTAACCTGTTGCATTGTATCTATCGCCACACCAACCATAATTAATAAAGATGTACCACCGAAAAATAATGCCCATCCTTGCTGAACATCCATAAATTGAACAACAAAAGCAGGAAATACTGCTATTAGAGCCAAGAATACAGATCCAGGAAGCGTTATGTGAGACATAATTTTATCTAAAAACTCAGATGTCTCAGAACCTGGTCTTATACCTGGTATGAATCCACCACTTCTTTTTAAATCATCAGCCATCTTATTAGTAGGTACTGTTATAGCAGTGTAAAAATATGTAAACACTATAATAAGTAAACCAAATACTACATTATACCATAATCCAAAAATATCACTAAAGTTAGATGCCATCCATTGACCAAACGAAGAGTCCTTTAAAAAACTAGAACCTCCTATAAGACCAGGAACAAACATTAATGCTTGTGCAAATATGATAGGCATAACTCCAGAAGCATTTAACTTTAATGGAAGAAATTGCCTTGAACCAGAAATATTTTTCTCATAACTACCAGAAGCAGTTCTTCTTGCATATTGAACCGCTATTCTTCTAACGGCCATTACTAAGTATACTGATGCAAGGATTATTAACCACCAAATAACTAATTCGATTAGGATCATCATCAGACCACCATTAGATCCAGTAACTCTAGCAGCATATTCTTGTATGAATGATTGTGGCATATTAGCAATAATACCAACAGTAATTAATAAAGAAATGCCATTTCCAATACCCTTATCTGTTATTTTCTCACCTAACCACATTGCAAAAATACAACCTGTAACTAAAACTACAGTTCCAGTGAAGAAAAATATCGGGCCTTGACCAAGTAAAAAGGCTTCTTGAGGGATACCGAACATAAGATCTAAACTCGCTAAATAACCAGGAGCTTGAACCATACATATAGCAATAGTTAACCATCTAGTAATCTGAGTGATTTTTTTCTGACCACTAGCGCCTTCTTTTTGAAGTTTTTGAAGATAAGGAATTGCTATTCCCATCAGTTGCACTACAATTGATGCAGAAATATATGGCATAATACCAAGAGCAAAAACAGATGCATTTGCAAAAGCACCACCCGTAAAGGCATTTAATAAACCTAAAATACCTTCAGATGTTTGAGCATCTAAGCCACTACCAACCAGTAATTCTGCATCGATTCCTGGTATAGTTATTTGAGCACCAAAACGGTAAACTAATAACATAGCTAGAGTAAAAAGAATTCTATCTTTTAACTCAGTTATATTCCAAACATTTTTTATTGTATCTATAAATTTCATATAATTATAATATTACTACTTCTCCTCCAGCTGCTTCAATTGCATTTTTTGCAGTAGCAGTGAATTTGTGAGCAGATACTTTAATTTTTGCTTTTAATTCTCCTCTTCCGAGTATTTTAACTAGTTCATTTTTCCTAGCTAAACGTAACTCTATAATAGAGTTAAAATCTAAAGAGTCCTTTATTTTTTTACCATCAACTAATTCTTGAATTACATCAAGGTTAATTCCTTGGTATTCTTTTCTGTTAATATTAGTAAATCCAAATTTAGGTACACGTCTTTGAAGGGGCATCTGTCCACCCTCAAATCCTATTTTTCTAGAATATCCAGATCTAGACTTAGCACCTTTGTGACCTCTAGTAGCAGTTCCACCTTTACCAGAACCTTGTCCTCTACCAATTCTTTTACTATTATTATTAACTGATCCTTCAGCAGGTTTTAAATTACTTAAATCCATTCTAAGTGTTTTTTTTTATTAAGCTTCTTTAAAAGAAACTAAATGATTAACTTTTTTTATCATACCAAGAATATTGGCAGAAGCATCATGTTCTATGCTATGCCCAATTCTTTTAAGACCAAGAGCTACTAAAGTTCTTTTTTGTCTTAGCGTACGATTGATCGCACTTTTTTCTTGTGTTACTATTATCTTCTTCATGTTATTATCCGTTAAAAACTTTTTGTAGAGATATACCTCTGTTTTTTGCAATAGTGTTTGCGTCTCTTAAATTTAATAAAGCCTCAAAAGTAGCTTTAACAACGTTGTGAGGGTTTGAAGATCCTTGAGATTTTGACAATACATCATGTACTCCAACAGCTTCAAGAACTATTCTAAGTGCACCCCCTGCAATAACACCTGTACCAGGTGCGGCAGGAATAATATTAACTCTAGCTCCACCAAATTTTCCTTTTTGTTCGTGAGGTAATGTACCTTTTATTAAAGGGATTCTAACTAGGTTCTTTTTTGCATCTTCCACAGCTTTTGCTATAGCACTAGCAACATCTTTAGATTTTCCTAATCCATGTCCTACGACTCCATTTCCATCTCCTACAACAACAATTGCAGAGAAACCAAATGCTCTACCACCTTTTGTTACTTTAGTAACTCTTTGAACACCAACTAAACGATCTTTTAGATCAAGTCCACTTGGTTTTACTGATTCTACGTTTTGATACATATAATTAAAATTTAAGTCCTCCTTCTCTAGCTCCATCGGCTAAAGACTTCACACGTCCATGATATAAATAACCTGCTCTATCAAATGATACTTTACTAACACCTAATTTCACAGCTTTCTCTGCTAATGTCTTACCGACTAAAGTAGCAATGTCTTTTTTAGTTACTTCTGCAGTAATAATTTCTTTTTCTCTAGAAGAGCAAGCACATATAGTTTTTCCAGAAACATCGTCAATTAATTGAGCATAGATTTCTTTATTACTTCTATATACAGACAGTCTAGGATTAGCTGGAGTACCGGAAATTATCTTTCTGATTCTGTTTCTAATTCTTTGTCTTCTACCTTGTTTTGTTAATGCCATAATTCTAATATATTTTTAAGCTGATTTACCAGCTTTTCTTCTAACTTGTTCACCTACAAATCTAACTCCTTTACCTTTGTAAGGTTCGGGACTTCTGAAGCCTCTAATTTTAGCTGCTACTTGACCAATTAATTGTTTATCGTTAGATGTTAATTTAACAATTGGATTTTTTCCTTTTTCTGAGATAGTCTCTACTTTAACTTCAGGAACTACTTGTAAAACAATGTTGTGTGAATAGCCTAAAGCTAAATCAAGCTTTTGCCCTTGATTAGTTGCTCTATAACCAACTCCAACAAGCTCTAATTCCTTTGTCCAACCAGTTGTAACTCCATCAACCATATTACTAATTAGGGCTCTATATAAACCATGTTTAGCTTTATGATCTTTATGCTCAGAAGATCTAGTCAATATAACTAAGTTATCTTCTATTTTTATTGCAATATCAGAAAACTCTTGATTTAGTTCTCCTAATTTACCTTTTACAGTAACAATACTATTATCAATACTAATAGTTACACCTTCTGGTATTGTTACTGGATTATTTCCTATTCTTGACATTATATTATCTTTAAATTAGTATACGTAACAAATTACCTCACCACCAACATTATGTCTCTTTGCTTGCTTAGCCGTCATAACTCCTCTAGAAGTGGACACTATTGCAATACCAAGACCATTTAAAATTCTAGGTAAGCCATTAGAATTTGAATATTTACGTAAACCAGGTTTACTTAATCTTTGGATCTTTTTAATTACAGGCTCTTGGCTCAGTTTGTTGTATTTAAGTGCAATTTTAATTGTACCCTGAACTGTAGAGTCTTCAAACTTATAACTTAAAATATATCCTTGATCGAACAATATTTTAGTAATTTCTTTTTTAAGATTAGATGCAGGGATCTCAACCACTCTGTGCTTAGCAGCCACTGCATTTCTAACTCTTGTTAAATAATCCGCTATTGGATCTGTATACATAATTATAATTTTTTTGATTATGGTTTTTAGCTTTCGCGCTAAACCTTTAATCAGTTAATATATTACCAACTGGCTTTTCTTACACCTGGTATTAATCCTTTATTTGCCATTTCTCTAAACATAACTCTAGATAAACCAAAGGTTCTCATGTATCCTTTTGGTCTTCCTGTAAGTTTACATCTATTGTGCATTCTAACTGGCGATGCATTTTTGGGTAGTTTCTGTAAACCTTCAAAATCACCAGCTTCTTTTAAAGCCTTTCTTTTTTCAGCATACTTAGCAACCGTTTTTGCTCTTTTTACCTCACGGGCTTTCATTGATTCTTTAGCCATAGTTTAATTTTTTTTAAATGGTAAACCTAATTCAGTTAATAATGATTTTGCTTCTTTGTCTGTACCAGCGCTAGTAACAAAAGTTATATCCATTCCAGAAATCTTATTCACTTTATCAATATTTATCTCTGGAAAAATAATTTGCTCTACAACACCTAAACTATAATTACCTCTACCATCAAAGCCTGTAGCTTTAATACCATTAAAGTCTCTAACTCTAGGAAGTGCAGATGTAACTAATCTATCTAAAAATTCATACATCTTCTCTCCTCTTAGGGTTACTTTAACTCCAATAGGCATCCCTTTTCTTAGCTTAAAGGTGGCAATATCTTTTTTAGAAATAGTTGCGACAGCTTTTTGTCCTGAGATATTAGTAATTTCTTCGACAGCATAGTCAATTAACTTTTTGTCAGATACTGCAGCGCCTACACCTTTAGAAATAACTATTTTCTTTAGCTTAGGGACTTGCATAACATTTTTATATCCAAACTCCTCTTTAAGGTTACTTATAACCTTATTGTTGTATTCCTGTTTTAATCTTGGTACGTAACTCATAATTATATTACTTCATTAGATTTTTTTGAAAATCTTACTTTTTTGTTTTCATCCATTCTATAGCCAACTTTGGTTGTTTCACCTGACGGTGTTAACAAAGAGACGTTAGAAACATGAATAAAAGCTTCTTTTTCAATTATTCCACCTTGTGGGTTTTGAGCGCTAGGCTTCATATGCTTTTTAACCATATTAACACCTTCAACAATTAACCTATTTTTTTCGGATACTATCTTAAGTACTTTACCTTCAGAGCCTTTGCTATTTCCAGTAATTACCTTAACGTTATCTCCTGTTTTTATTTTGATCTTTTTCATAATAATTTATTATAATACTTCAGGTGCTAAAGAAACAATTTTCATAAATTGCTTATCTCTTAGTTCTCTTGCTACAGGACCAAATACTCTTGTTCCTTTCATTTCACCAGCTGCGTCTAACAAAACACAAGCATTGTCATCAAATCTGATATATGTACCATCAGCTCTTCTAACTTCTTTTAGTGTTCTTATAACAACTGCAGTTGAAACTTCACCTTTTTTCACAGATCCGTTGGGACTGACAGCTTTAACTGAAACTACAATTTTATCTCCGACAGAAGCGTATCTTCTTTTTGTACCACCTAGCACTCGGATAGTTAAAACTTCCTTGGCTCCAGTGTTATCGGCTACTTTTAATCTTGATTCTTGTTGTAACATAATTACTTAGCTCTTTCAATTATTTGTACTAATCTCCAACATTTTGATTTACTTAAAGGTCTTGTTTCCATGATCTTTACAGTATCTCCAATGTTGCAATCGTTTGTTTCATCGTGTGCTACATACTTCTTAGTCTTTAACACGAATTTACCATACATAGGGTGTTTGATTTTTTTAACCTCTGAAACAACAATAGATTTCTCCATTTTGTTACTAGTAACAACTCCTACACGTTCTTTTCTTAAATTTCTTTTTTCCATTTTCAATAGAATAAGTTTATTGTATTTCTCTTTTAGTTATCTCCGTCGCTATTCTAGCTACAGTTCTTCTTAATGCTCGAAGCTGTATTGGGTTTTCCAAAGGGGATATAGCATGAGTCATTTTCAACTCTCTATAGCTCTTTTTAGATTCCCCAAGTTTTTCACTTAGCTCTTCGTTTGATAATTTTGATACTTCTGTTTGTTTCATTTTAATAAATATTAAGCTTCGTGATCTCTTGCGATTACAAACCTAGTTTTAACTGGTAATTTTTGTGCAGCTAGCCTTAATGCTTCCTTAGCAATATCTAATGGAACACCACCAACTTCGAATAAAATTCTACCTGGTTTAACAACAGCAGCCCAATACTCTACAGCACCTTTACCTTTACCCATACGTACTTCAAGAGGCTTCTTA
Organism: Flavobacteriaceae bacterium; assembly: GCA_028825365.1. GTDB lineage: Bacteria > Bacteroidota > Bacteroidia > Flavobacteriales > Flavobacteriaceae > SGZJ01. The sequence goes on from JAPKAF010000015.1 coordinate 19,048, forward strand.
GTTATCGGCTTATCTGGAAATATTTTTATCCACAATTGACCTTCTCTTTTCATATATCTTGTAGCAGCAATTCTAGCAGCTTCAATTTGCCTAGAAGTCAAGAAGTTAGAATCTAACGACTTTATTCCAAACATTCCGTTAGAAAGAATAGTTCCTCTTCCGGAGTTTCCTTTCATCCTTCCTTTTTGGACTTTACGATATTTTGTTCTCTTAGGTTGTAACATTGCTTTTTATTATAATTTATTTTCTTCTTCTTGATTTATTTCCCGCATTTCTACTACCTGGTTTACCTTGATTTTTAGATAATCCAACTAAAGGAGATAATTCTCTTTTACCATATACTTCACCTTTCATAATCCAAACTTTTATTCCTAGTCTACCATAAGTAGTATGAGCTTCAACTAGTGCATAATCAATATCAGCTCTAAAAGTGGATAAAGGAATTCTTCCATCTTTATAATGTTCGTTTCTAGCCATCTCAGCACCATTTAAACGTCCACTAATTTGAATTTTTATTCCTTCTGCATTCATTCTCATTGCAGCTGCAATAGACATTTTAATAGCTCTCTTGTAAGAGATTCTATTTTCAATTTGTCTAGCAACACTAGATGCAACTAAATAAGCATCTACTTCAGGTCTTTTGATTTCGTAAACGTTCAACTGAACTTCCTTACCAGAAATCTTTTTTAATTCCTCTTTAAGCTTATCAACTTCTTGTCCACCTTTACCAATAATGATTCCAGGTCTAGCAGTTGTTATAGTAATGGTAACAATCTTAAGAGTCCTTTCAATAATGACTCTAGAAACACTTGCCTTAGCAAGTCTTACATAGATGTATTTTCTAATTTTATCATCTTCAGCTAATCTATCTCCATAATCATTTCCTCCGTACCACATAGATTCCCAGCCTCTAATAATACCTAATCTATTTCCTATTGGATTTGTCTTTTGTCCCATTTATTAAATACTTTGAGTGTTATTTTTAGAATCAAGCACTATTGTTACGTGATTTGATCTCTTTCTAATTCTATGAGCTCTACCTTGTGGAGCTGGTCTTAATCTTTTAAGCATTGAACCACTATCTACAGTTATTCTAGAAACATAAAGCTCAGCTTCTTCAAGGTTTAAACCTTCGTTCTTAGCTTCCCAGTTAGATATAGCAGATAAAAGTAATTTTTCTAATCTCCTAGAAGCTTCTTTTTGACTAAACCTTAATATGTTTAGTGCTCTATCAGCCATTTTACCTCTTACAAGATCAGCAACTAAACGCATTTTTCTAGGTGAAGTAGGACAGTTGTTTAGCTTGGCAAAAGCAACTTTCTTTTTCTCAGACTTAATAGTCTCCGCCATTTTAGTTTTACGACTTCCCATATCTTTATTTTTTACCTTTATTTTTAGACCCCATATGACCTCTAAAAGATCTTGTCGGTGAAAATTCACCTAATTTATGACCAACCATATTTTCAGTAACATATACTGGAATAAATTGACGTCCATTGTGTACTGCTATAGTTTGACCAACAAAATCTGGTGTAATCATACTAGCTCTAGACCATGTTTTGATTACAGTTTTTTTGTTACTTTCTACATTTTTCGCGACCTTTTTATCGAGCTTATAGTGAACGAATGGTCCTTTTTTTAATGATCTTGACATAACTTAATTATTTCTTTCTACGTTCAATAATGTATTTATTACTTGCTTTAGTTTTAGATCTAGTTCTATAACCTTTTGCTGGAATACCATTTCTTGATCTTGGATGTCCACCAGATGATTTACCTTCACCACCACCCATTGGGTGATCGACAGGATTCATAACTACAGGTCTAGTTCTTGGTCTTATTCCAAGCCATCTAGATCTACCAGCTTTACCAGAAACAAGTAATTGGTGATCCGAATTAGAAACGACTCCAATAGTTGCAGAGCAAGTCTCTAAAATTAATCTAGTTTCACCAGAGGGTAATTTAACTGTTGCAAATCTACCATCTCTAGCCATTAATTGAGCAAAAGCACCAGCACTACGAGCCATGATAGCTCCTTGACCAGGCCTTAATTCAATACAAGAAATAATTGTACCTAATGGAATATTAGCCAAAGGCATACAATTTCCAATTTCAGGAGCAACATTATCTCCAGAGACAACATTTTGTCCAACTTTTAATCCGTTGTGTGCAATCATATATCTCTTATCACCATCTTGATAGTTTAAAAGAGCAATAAATGCAGTTCTATTAGGATCATATTCAATTGATTTAACTTCAGCTGGAATTCCAGGCTTATCTCTTTTAAAATCAATTACTCTATATCTTTTCTTGTGACCACCACCTTTATAACGCATGGTCATTTTACCTTGACTATTTCTTCCTCCAGATCTTTTTTTCGGGAGAAGTAAACTTTTTTCCGGTTTATCTGTAGTTATGGCATCATATCCATTGACTACTCTAAATCGTTGTCCTGGTGTTATTGGTTTTAATTTTCTTACTGACATTTCTTTTTAATTACATGTTAGCATACAAATCTATAGACTCACCTTCCGCCAGTTGTACAATTGCCTTTTTAACAGCATTTGTTTTACCATTTTGGATACCTGCTTTCGTATGACGGGTACTCCTATCTGGACGGACATTTATAGTACGAACTTTTTCTACAGAAACTCCATAAGCTTTTTCAACAGCTTTTTTAATTTCTACTTTATTCGACTTAACGTTAACTTGAAAAGTATAACGATTGTTTAATTCACTATCGTTGGTAGCTTTTTCAGTTATAATTGGTTTAATCAAGATATTCATATCTTACTTATTTACTTAAATTTAATTCAATTCCTTCTAATGCGCTTTCTGCTAATACTAATTGGTCAGCATTTAATAATTTATAAGTACTTAATTCTGAGTAAGTTATAACTTCAGAGCCTTTTAAATTACGCGATGACAAATATACATTATTATTCGAAGCACCAAAGACAAATAAAGATTTTTTACTTTCTAAATTAAGAGCCTTTAAAACAGAAGTAAAGTTTTTTGTTTTAATCGTCTCAAAATCAAAATCTTCCACTACTGTGATTGACTTACTAGTTGCCTTTAATGTTAAGGCAGTTTTTCTAGCCAATCGCTTTAAGTTTTTATTAAGCTTAAATCTATAATCTCTTGGTCTTGGTCCAAACATTCTACCACCACCTCTAAAAACACCTGACTTAATACTACCTGCTCTTGCAGTACCAGTACCCTTTTGTTTCTTTATCTTTCTTGTAGAACCTGTAATATCAGCTCTTTCTTTGGCTTTATGCGTTCCTTGACGTTGATTAGCTAAATATTGCTTAACATCTAAGTACAAAGAGTGATTGTGTGGCTCAATACCGTATACATCTTTAGAAAGGTCTACCTTTCTACCTGTGTCTTTTCCTTTATAATCTACTACAGCTATTTTCATTATTTCTGAATTGTTACGTAAGAATTATTATGTCCTGGAACACAACCTTTTACTACTAAAAGATTTTTGTCTAAAACCACTTTATAAACTCTTAAATTTTGAACCTTAATTGTTTCACCACCCATTCTACCTGCCATCTTCATACCCTTGAATACTCTTGCAGGATAAGAAGCTGCTCCAATAGAACCTGGCGCTCTTAATCTATTATGTTGACCGTGAGTAGCTTGACCTACACCAGCAAATCCATGTCTTTTTACAACACCTTGAAATCCTTTACCTTTTGAGGTTCCAGAAACATCAACAAATTCACCTTCAGTAAAGTGATCAACACTTATACTATCTCCTAATTTGTACTCCTCATCAAAACCTTGAAATTCAACAACTTTTCTTTTGACAGATGAACCAGCCTTCTTTGAATGCCCAATTTGAGCTTTCGTAGAATTTTTTTCAGTCTTGTCATCGAAACCAAGTTGAAGGGCTTCATAGCCATCTACTTCTTTAGTTCTGACTTGGGTAACAACACAAGGTCCGACCTGAATGACTGTACATGGAATATTCTTTCCATTGTCGTCAAAAATACTGGTCATTCCTATTTTTTTTCCAATTAACCCAGACATATTTTATTTATTTATTGTTATTATTAATATTAAAAATTAAGGGCCAAAATAAATTCAACCCTTGAATGTATTTTTTTCCGTTTTTCCTTCGCGAAACGCTCCAGACATGTTATCGAAATAAAATTTCGATTAATGTTAATTATACTTTAATCTCTACTTCAACTCCACTTGGTAATTCTAGCTTCATTAATGCATCAATAGTTTTTGATGAAGAGCTATAAATATCAAGTAATCTTTTATAAGAACTTAATTGAAATTGCTCTCTAGCTTTTTTATTAACGTGTGGAGAACGTAGTACAGTAAATAATTTTTTGTGCGTAGGTAAAGGAATTGGTCCTGTTACTACTGCGCCAGTACTTTTTACTGTTTTAACAATCTTTTCAGCAGAGTTATCTACTAAATTGTGATCGTAAGATTTTAATTTGATTCTAATTTTTTGACTCATAGTTTATATATTATGCTTCAGTTCCCCTAGCTTCTTTAATGACTTGTTCTGAAATACTTGACGGAGTTTCCGCGTAATGCGAAAATTCCATTGTTGATGTTGCTCTACCAGATGAAAGTGTTCTTAATGTGGTAACATAACCAAACATTTCTGAAAGTGGAACAGTAGCTTTTACCGTTTTTGCACCAGCTCTATCACCCATATCACTAACCTGACCTCTTCTTCTATTTAAATCTCCAACTATATCACCCATGTTTGCTTCAGGTGTAATAACTTCTAATTTCATAATAGGTTCCATGATCACAGCTTTAGCAGCTTTCGAAGCATTTTTAAAACCTAACTTTGCAGCTAGCTCAAATGAAAGTTGATCGGAATCAACATCATGGTAAGAACCATCTCTAAGTGTTACTTTCATAGCATCAACTTCATAACCAGCTAAAGGACCATTAATCATTGCTTGTTTAAATCCTTTTTCAACAGATGGAACAAATTCTTTAGGAACGTTACCACCTTTAATTGAAGATACAAACTCTAAACCTGACTTACCTTCTTCAGCAGGCTCAAGAGTAAATACTATATCTGCAAACTTACCTCTACCACCAGATTGTTTTTTATACACTTCTCTGTGTTCTGCAACTCTAGTAATAGCTTCTTTATATTCTACTTGAGGTTGACCTTGATTAACCTCAACTTTAAATTCTCTTCTTAATCTATCACATATAATATCTAAGTGAAGTTCACCCATACCAGAAATAATAGTTTGACCTGAAGCTTCATCAGATCTAACAGTAAATGTTGGATCTTCTTCTGCAAGTTTAGAAAGTGCCATACCTAGTTTATCAACATCAGCTTTGGTTTTCGGCTCTACAGCTATACCAATTACAGGGTCAGGAAAATCCATTGACTCTAATACAACTGGGTTTTTCTCATTAGACATAGTATCACCAGTTTTAATATCTTTAAAACCTACGGCAGCACCAATATCACCAGCTTCAATGTAATCTATAGCATTTTGCTTGTTAGAGTGCATTTGGTAAATACGTGAAATTCTTTCTTTTTTTCCAGATCTATTATTTAAAATATAAGATCCAGCATCTAATCTACCAGAGTAAACACGGAAAAAAGCCAAACGACCAACAAAAGGATCGGTTGCAATTTTAAATGCTAAAGCAGCAAATGGCTCTTTAACATCTGGTTTTCTGATTGTTTCTAAATCTGTTTTAGGGTCAATACCAATAATTGCTTCTTTATCTGTTGGAGCAGGTAAATACCTACAAACAGCATCAAGTAAGAACTGTACACCTTTATTTTTAAAAGCAGAACCACAAACCATTGGAATGATTGACATATCCATAACTGCTGCTCTTAAAGCTGCATGTACTTCATCTTCAGTAATAGAATCTTCATCTTCCATGAATTTTTCTAGAAGATTTTCATCATAGCCAGCAACTTCTTCAATAAGTAGGGCTCTATATTTTTTTGCTTCTTCTTTAAGATCATCTGGAATATCTACAACATCATAAGTTGCACCTTGATTATCTTCATGCCAGATTATTGCTCTATTTTTTATTAAATCTACAATTCCCTTAAAATCATCTTCATCACCAATATTTAACACAATAGGAACAGCGTTTGATCCTAACATATCTTTTACTTGCTGACAAACACCCATAAAGTTAGAACCTTGTCTGTCCATTTTATTAACGAACCCAATTCTTGGTACTTTATAATTATCGGCTAATCTCCAGTTAGTTTCTGACTGAGGCTCAACACCATCAACAGCACTAAATAAAAATACTAAACCATCTAATACTCTTAATGACCTATTAACTTCAACAGTGAAATCAACGTGACCAGGAGTATCTATAATATTAAAATGGTAACCTTTTGTATCATCAACAGCCTTACCGTTTTCAGTAGGGAATTCCCAGTTACAAGTTGTTGCAGCAGATGTAATTGTAATACCTCTTTCTTGCTCTTGTTCCATCCAATCCATTGTAGCAGCTCCATCATGAACTTCTCCAATTTTGTGAGAAACACCTGTATAGTATAGGATTCTTTCCGTAGTAGTAGTCTTACCAGCATCAATGTGTGCAGCAATACCAATATTTCTTGTATATCTTAAATCTCTTGCCATTTTTGATTAGAATCTAAAGTGTGAAAATGCTTTATTGGCTTCAGCCATTTTGTGAGTATCTACTTTCTTTTTAACTGCACTTCCTTCTTCTTTCGAAGCAGCAAGGATTTCAGCAGCTAATTTTTGAGCCATAGATTTTTCGTTTCTTTTTCTAGAAAAACTAATTAACCATTTCATTGCAGTAGAAATTTTTCTATCTGCTCTAATAGGGTTGGGAATCTGAAAAGTTGCTCCACCTATTCTTCTACTTCTAACTTCGACGTGAGGCATAACATTTGTTAGTGCTTCTTTCCAAATCTCTAAAGCAGATTTCTCTTCATCTGTATTTTTAGATTCAACTACTTCAATAGCATCATAAAATATTTTAAATGCTGTTGACTTCTTACCTGACCACATCATCATGTTAACAAACCTAGTAACTAGTTGGTCGTTAAACTTAGGATCTGGTAATAATGGTCTTTTTTTTGCCTGTTTTTTTCTCATTTCTTCTAATTAAAACTTTTAATTATTTCTTTGGGCGTTTTGCTCCGTACTTAGATCTTCTTTGTGTTCTACCTTCGACACCTGCGGTATCTAAAGCTCCACGAACAATGTGATATCTAACTCCTGGCAAATCTTTTACCCTTCCACCTCTAACCAATACTATCGAATGCTCTTGTAAATTATGACCCTCACCTGGAATGTACGCGTTTACTTCTTTACCATTAGTTAATCTTACTCTAGCTACTTTACGCATAGCCGAGTTAGGTTTCTTTGGTGTAGTAGTATATACACGAGTACAAACTCCACGTTTTTGAGGACATGAATTTAAAGCAGCCGATTTACTCTTCTTGATTGTTTTGGCTCTTCCTTTTTTTACTAACTGTGATATTGTTGGCATATTATATTATAATATTTTTTTAATTTCCCCTATTCATAAGGAGCGTGCAAAGGTAGAAATTAAAATGAATTATTCAAATCTTAATTATTAAATTTTGAAAGTTTTTTTAAAATAGTTTAAAAACACACTATAATAAGGATATAAGCGTTTCAACATATATCTTGTACAAACCATGAGTAACCGAAATAAAATCTTATACTTTTTATTGTTTCTATCTAGTTCTTACTACGCTTGTTCTCAAAATATAAATTTAGAAATTGAATTCTTAAGCAATTCAGCAGATGTTTCGAATTATAAAAAAATTAAAAAGAATGCTATTGAGTTCACGGATTTAGAGAAGATCATAGATGTATCCATAGATAGTTTGAAAAAACAAGGATACTTTAAAGCGAGGGTTAAAGAAATTACAAAAAAAGATAGTTTTAATTACAATAGCATAATAGAACTAAATGAGCAATTTAATAACATATATATATATGATGTAAATAAAGTCATCATTTATGAAGATAAAATAAGAAAAATTGATAACAAAGAATATTACACGGTTGAGATTAATGAATTAGAAAGTTTCCTAAAAAAAACCACTAAAAAATTAGCAGACAGAGGATACCCTTTTAATAAAATTAAATTAATCAACATAAAAGAAATAGACAATTCTAGTATAAGCGCTAACTTAAATGTTGATTTAGGAGAGAAAAGAACTTTAGACAAGATAAAAATAAAGGGATATGAAAAGTTCCCTAAGTCTTTTACAAAACAATACTTAAAATTATTGACTGAAGAAACTTTTGATTTTGAAAAAATAAAAGAGAAAAGTAAAAAAATCAACAACCTAGGATTTGTAAGACAAACAAAGGACCCCGAGGTACTGTTTAAAAAGGATTCTACAATAACATATTTATTTATTGAAAAGACGGAGAATAATAGCTTTGATGGTTTTATAGGTTTTGCAACAAATGAAGAGTCTAATAAACTTGAGCTAAATGGGTATGTGAATTTAAAACTAAGCAATACCTTAAACTATGGCGAAGAGATAACATTAGATTACAAGAGCACTGACAATGAAGACAAGTTTTTTAAAACTAACATTATAGCTCCTTTTGTATTACAATCTCCTCTAGGCTTGGAGTTAAGTTTAAATCTTACAAAAAAAGACACTTCCTATACTAAAGATGAGCAATCCATTGGGGTAAACTACTTGACAAAAAATAAACACGGCATTAGTCTTCACTTAAGTTATTTAAATTCTGTTAGTAATTTAACAATTGTTAATCAGAGCATAAAAGATTACAACTCAAAATTCCAAAAAATCAGATACAGCTATCTTGAACCAAACATTAACAATAAGTTGATCCCTATAAAATTTTTAAATACGCTGGAGTTCTCAATTGGTGAAAGAAGAGATAATACAAATACAAGAAAACAAATAAAATATAAAACAAAGACCTATAACAACTTCAAAATAACAAACAAAAGCAGTATTTACTTAAATTTTGAATCTTACGGAATGATATCTACTAATTTTTATCAAAACGAAATGCTATTATTTGGAGGGATAAATTCAATAAGGGGTTTTGAAGAAAATAGCATAGCTGCCAATAAACTATTTATGATAAATTCTGAATATAGATTTACAATAGATAATAACATATATATAAACACAATACTAGATTCGGCATATTATGAAAATTCATTGAGTGATATTAAAGGGTATATATATGGTCTTGGTTTAGGTTTAAATATAAATACAAATTCAGGTGTCTTTAAAATAAACTATGCTAATGGAGTAAAAAAGGGAGAGGCAGTGGACTTAAAGTTATCTAAAATTCATGTTAGTTTCTCGAATACTTTTTAAAGTAATAAATACCACACTTAAAACTCCTATTATCAACATTACAACACTTCAATTAGGGGATATAACGTCTTATTTAAGCTTTTTTTAACAAATTTTAACTAGAATAAAACCAAATTATAAATGTTTTATATGGTTAAAAGAGGGTATAGAGGGTAAAGTTTATTGGAATAATGTTGTTTATTTAACATTTATTTAAGATTTTTGTGTTTAGACTAATACAAATAAATTATAAACATGAAAACAAAGTTCAGTGGAATTTTAACGCTCTTGCTAGCGTTGATTGTGCAAATGACATTTGCACAAGGAAAAGCAGTTTCAGGTAATGTTTCAGATGATTCTGGAATGCCCGTTGCTGGAGTAAACATTATTGTACAAGGTACAACTACCGGTACTCAATCAGATTTTGATGGTAATTATAGCATCATGACCGATCAGGGATCTGTACTTACATTTACTTATTTAGGATACTCTACAGTGAGTGAAACTGTAGGATCTTCTGATACAGTTAATGTAACTATGAGTGAAAACGTTGCAGAACTTGATGAAGTTGTTGTAACTGCCCTAGGTATTTCTAGAGAGAAAAAATCTCTTGGTTATGCGGTTAGTGAAGTATCTGGTGAAGAAATGGAACAAAGAACAGAAGGAGATGTTGCCAGAGTTTTATCTGGTAAAGCTTCAGGTGTACAAATTACATCTGCAAGTGGTACGTCAGGATCTGCTACCAATGTAGTTATTAGAGGTTATACTTCTATTAACGGTAGTAATCAAGCCTTATTTGTTGTTGATGGTGTTCCTTTTAGTAGTGATACCAACGCTCAAGGTGGATTTTTAAGTGGTAACATTGGTTCAAGTAGATTTTTGGATTTAGATCCAAATAACATTGCTAGTGTAAACGTTCTTAAAGGTTTAGCTGCAGCTACATTATATGGTACTGCTGGTAAAAATGGTGTAATTGTAATTACTACAAAATCTGGTTCTGCTGCTCCAAAAGGTGCTAAGAAAACAGAAATCACTATTAACCAATCTTATTTTGTTAATGAAATCGCTTCAATGCCTGATTATCAAAACAAATATGGTGGTGGATTTGATCAATCGTTCGGTTGGTTCTTCAGTAACTGGGGACCTGGTTTCGCTAGAGATGGTGTAGACGGATGGGCAAATGATCCAGCTGGAACTATTATTGATACTGACGGTATAGGTACTGTTGAGCATCCTTATGGATCTTCTGCATTTCTTAATAACTTCTTAGGAGGTAACAATGTATTGAACGAACAATACACTGGTGAGAGATATGCATGGCAACCTTACGAAAGTGTTGAAAATTTCTTTAGATCAGGTGGAGTATCTAATACTTCATTAAACATCGCTGGGCAATCAGATGATGGAACTGTATCTTATAACATTAACTACGGTCATTTAGATGAAAAAGGTTTTACTCCAGGTAATGGAATAAGAAGAAATACTTTATCTATTGGTGGTAGAGCTAAACTTTCAAATAAATTTACTGCTTCAGGATCTATGAATTACACTAACAATAGTGTGGTTTCTCCTCCAGTTGCATCAAGTAGAGGTAATGGAACATTAGGATGGTCAACATTCGGTAATGTATTCTTTACTCCTAGAAATGTAGATTTAATGAACTTACCATTTGAAATTCCTGAAACAGGAGGTAGTATCTACTACAGAAATGGTAATGATATTATCAATCCAAGATGGTCAGTTAAAAATTCTCAAGGTGGTCAAAAGACTAACAGAATATTTGGTACTGCTCAACTTAACTACGAGTATAATGATAACTTAACATTTAGTTACCGTTACGGATTAGATTGGTATAACGAAAGAAATACATCATACTCTAATAAAGATGGTGTTAACTTTAATGCAGCAATCTTTGGATACTTAAATTCTTATGATAACAATGTTACTGTAAATACTCACTACGTAGGTATGAATGGTAGTTATGAATTATCTGATGAAGTTGGATTAACATTTACTGTTGGTGCTGAGTCACAAAACAGAAGTTATGACAGAGAAGGTGTTGGAAGTACTGGTCAAATTGTTTTTGGTGTTTTACAACACTTTAACTTTGAAAACCAAGTTGCTATATCTTACCACGCTAGTAAAAACACAGCAGGTGTATTTGCAAGTGCGGATTTAGATTACAACGACTATTTATTCTTGAATGTATCAGCTAGAAACGATTGGGTTTCTAACTTACCAAAAGAAAACAACAGCATGTTCTACCCAAGTGCAAGTATTGCATTTTTACCAACTGCTGCTAACCCAGACATGAAGTCTGATAACTTAAGTTATTTAAAAACTAGAGTTAGTTATGGTACATCTGCAGGTTTTCCTGGTGGATATCCAACGGTTAACAGTGTAAACCAAAATACAAATGTAAATGGTGGTTTAAACGGTGGAATTATTACTAACTCAGTTAGTAATTTTCAAGCTAACCCAGATTTAAAACCAGAATTACTTGGTGAATTCGAATTAGGATTTGACGCAAGAATGTTTAATAACAGACTTGGTGTTAATGCTTCTTACTTTGAAAGAACTAGTACTGATTTAATTGTATCTAAACCATTACCAACTTCTACAGGATTTACTTCTACAGAAGATAATATTGGTAAGGTTGCAGGAGATGGAATTGAATTAGATTTAGATTTCGATGTTATGGAATCTAATGATGGTTTAAATTGGAATGCTAGAGTAAACTTTACTACTAGTAATTCAATAGTAACAGAACAAGCAGATGATCAAATTATATTTGCTGGATCTACTAATGCAATCTTAGGTGGTAATGCTGCTATACAAGGTGAACAATTAGGTGTTATTGTTGGAACAAGAATTGAGAGAAATGATTCAGGAGAGTATGTTGTAAATGCATCTGGTAACTATAACGTTGAAAACAATATGTCTATTGACGCTAATGGTAACCAAGTTGCTGCTGGAACTCCTGGTTCAAGATCAATTACTCCAATTATTGGTAATCCAAACCCTGATTATGTAATGAATGTAATTAATACAATGTCATTCAAAAACTTTAATCTAGGATTCCAAATGAGTCATACAGCTGGTGGTGATATTGCTTCATCTACTGTAGCAACTCTACTTGGTAGAGGTGGTATAGTAGAAGACAGAAAGAATACATTTATTCTTCCTGGTGTTTTACAAGATGGTTCTCCGAACAATCTACAAGTAAACAACTCAACTTACTACTTTAACAATGTGTTATTTGGACCTAAAGAATTATCAATTTACGATGGTTCTGTACTAAGGTTACAAGAAATATCTTTAGGTTATTCATTCCCTCAAGACATGTTAGACAAGACTCCATTTGGATCTTTATCTATCACGGCTACAGGATTTAACTTATGGTATGATGCATATAATGTACCAGATGCTACAAACTTTGACCCTAATGTTGCGGGTACAGGTGTAGGTAATGGTAGAGGATTTGATTATCTTAATGGACCAAGTTCAAAAAGATACGGAATCAGTCTTAAAGCATCATTTTAATAATAATAAAACAATTTAATCATGAAAAAAATATACAAATACTTATTAATGACAGTCGTTGCTTCAAGCACGATGTTCTACTCTTGTGATACACTTGAAATGGAAGATCTTGCTAGTCCAAACGCACTGTCTGCAGATTTAGCGGATGCTGATCTGTTACTGAACAGTATTCAGCTTAGCTACTTATCAGCTATGCAGGATATGCAATACAATGGTGCTGCCTTAGGTAGAATCTCGAATATGTCGGGAAGAAACTATTACAGCAACTTTGGTGGTGGTACAGTTAGTGGAGCTTGGTCTTCATTATATGCATCTATGATGCCAGATATCGCAGCGATCGAAGGATTAAACACAGATGGATTATTAGATTTCCATATGGGTATATCTAAGGTTATGCAATCACATGTAATGATGGGACTTGTTGATTCTTTAGGAGATATTCCTTGGAGTCAAGCAGTTAACGCTACAGAATACCCTTCACCGGGTGTTGATGATGGCGCATCTGTTTATGCTGCTGCTGTTGCAATGTTAGGAGAAGCTGCTGGGTACTTTGGTACTGCAGGTGGTGGTGATGATTTATTCTACGGTGGAGATGTCTCTAAGTGGGTAAAATTACACAATACACTTTTAATGCGTGCTAACTTAACAACTGGTAACTACGCTGCTGCATTAGCTCAAACTAATGTAATAGAGTCTGCTGCTGATGATTTCCAATTTAATTATGGAGACCAAGAGTTACAGCCTGATACTAGACACCCATTTTATGGTAGTGATTACACTACTTCAGGTGCTAACATTTACCAATCATCTTGGTTAATGGGTCATATGGCTGGTAGCTATGATGATTACAGAGCATTATACTTTGATAACTGGCAACCAGGAACGGAAGCTCGTTTAGGAGATCCAAGAAGAAAGTATTATTTCTACAGACAAACTTGGGGAACTCCAGGTAACCAAACTGCTTTATATTATGGTGGTGCAGCTTACCTTTATCCTCTAGATTTCGGTGGAGATACTTCTAATGGTGAAACATTACAATGTTCATTACAGACAGTCGCTTTCCATTTAGAATTTACTCCTGATGAAGAAACTCATTGTTCAAACATTGCTGGATATTGGGGTAGAGCGCATGGTAACGACGAGGGAACTCCTCCGGATAACTTTACAAGAACTGCTTCAGGTGTTTACCCTGCAGGTGGAAGTTTTGACAACCAACCAGACGTTCAAATATATGAAACTACTTTATCTGCATTACCAACTGGTGCTGTGAATCAAGGACAAGGTGGTGGTGGTGCCGGAATATGGCCAATCTACTTATCTTCATATGTTTCGTTTATGAAAGCTGAAGCTGCAATGTGGCTAGGTGATACAGCTATGGCTGGAATGTACATGGAACAAGGAATGAACCAATCTATGGCTAAAGTAACTGGAATGATTTCAGTTGATGCTGATGCTGATGTAGCTAACGCTCCTTCTGCTGCTTGGGTTGCTGAATACGTATCTAATAAAGTTGCTGAATTTAACGCGGCTCCGAACTCTAGTGCTCTAGATGGTTTTGGATGGCCAGTTGAAAAAGCTAAATTAGATATATTAGGTGAAGAATATTTTGTTGCTATGTTTGGTGGTGCTAATGATGCTTGGAACTTTATCAGAAGAACTGGATACCCGAGAACTCTACAGAGATCTCTTTCTGATCCAGCTGAATCTGGTCTTTTCCCAAGAACTGGT
>JAPKAF010000016.1 GCA_028825365.1 Flavobacteriaceae bacterium
ATGAGGCTATTGATACCTCTGATATTATTTACGAAAACATTAACTAAACCCTAGGTATATCTTCTCGAGAGATTCGGATAAACTAAGCGCTTTATCAATAGCCAATTCAAGGTTCGAACTATTTAATGTTATCAAATTAAGTTCCGTAGTCTTTTGGCTGCTTGTTCTGCTGTAATATCTCGTTGGGGTGAACCAAACATTTCATATCCAACCATAAATTTTTTAACCGTTGCACTTCTTAATAATGGAGGATAAAAACTCATGTGCCAATGCCAATAATCATTAATTTTTCCATTTGTAGGAGATTGATGAATTCCACTTGAATAAGGAAACGAACAATCAAATAACTTATCGTAAGCTTTAGTTATTTTAGAAATAGCGTCAGCAAAGTTTAAACTTTCTTGTTCAGAAATTTTTGTGATGTTTGTAAATTGATTTTTAGGAACTATCATAGTTTCAAAAGGCCAAACTGCCCAAAAAGGGGTTAGTACCACAAAATCATCATTCTGATAAATGGTGCGCTCATTTGCTTCTAGTTCTTGCTTTAAGTAATCTCCTAATAAACTACTATTGTTCTTACTGAAATATGCCCTTTGTTGTTGATCTTTTTTATCTACTTCATTTGGTAATGTAGATTGACTCCATATTTGTCCATGAGGATGTGGATTACTGCAGCCCATTACAGATCCTTTATTTTCGAAAATCTGAACATAATTAATCATATCATTAGCACCTAATTCTGTGTATTCATTTTGCCAAGTTTTAACAACTTTATCAATATCTAGAACTTCCATATCCGCTAAACTCTTAGAATGATCTGGACTAAAACAAATAACCTTACAGATACCATGTTCACTTTCAGCTTTAAATAAACCTTCAGATACATTAAATGTTGGCGAAGTTGTTTGTAGTGCAGCAAAATCATTAGTAAAAACAAAAACATCCTTGTAAACTGGGTTTGTTTCACCATTGATTCTGGTATTACCTGAGCATAAGTAGCAACTAGGGTCATGTGTAGGACGTTTTTCGTTAGCGATTTCTTCGTTTTGTCCTTGCCAAGGTCTTTTTGCTCTATGAGGCGAAACTAGAACCCATTCTCCTGTTAGTATATTAAACCGCTTATGCGAATAGTCTTGCAAATTTGTATTCATCTTAGATTATTTTATTTTTTAACGATTTGTGTTCCTCTAGATAATTTTACAGTATACACAGAACAATCATATTCAAATGCTGCTTCAAATTTTTTAGAGATCTCTTTTTTAAAGGTTTTAAACGCGTCTTTTTTGACGAGGTTAATAGTACAGCCACCAAAGCCCCCTCCCATCATACGAGAACCTAAAACATTAGGATTTTCTTTTGCTCTATCCACAAGAAAATCTAATTCTCTGCAACTGACTTTATACTTAGTGCTTAAACCTTCATGAGATTGGTATAACAAAACGCCTAAAGCTTGGATATCATCTTTTTCTATAGCTTCAGAAAACTGTTTTACACGATTATTTTCATTAATTACGTAAAGCGCTTTTTGATAATCTTCGCCTGAAATGTCATTTTTTATGCGATCTAAATCTTCTTTAGAAGCATCTCTCAAAGCATCAAGATGTAATAAACCCGATACTCTTTCGCAGACTTCACGTCTATCGTTATATTCACTTTCAGATAAATCGTGCTTTACGTTTGTATTAATAATCATCAATTTGTAATCCTTAAAATCTATTTTGTAAGGTTGAGATTCTATAGTTCTGCAATCTAATAGAAGCGCACTCTTTTTTAGACCAAACATACTTGCGTACTGATCCATTATACCACATCTTACACCAGCAAAATTATGTTCGGCTTTTTGAGAGACTAAAATCATATCGTGCTTTGATAAGCCTAGATGAAACAATTTATTAAGTCCATACACAAAACCATTTTCTAATGCAGCAGAAGAGGACATGCCAGCTCCACCTGGAATATTTCCAGCGAAAACAGCATTAAAGTTTCCAACTTGTTTTCTTAATATTTGCAATTCTGCTACAACACCAAGTATATAATTTCGCCAACCTCCATCTTTTAAAGGTCTTATATTTTCTGTATTGAAGTTGTGAATTTCATTCTTATTTAAAGCACAAACGTTACTGGTTTTAGCATCACTTTTGCTTATAGCAACTGCAATCCCTTTATTGATGGCAGCAGGAAATGCAAAGCCATCATTATAATCGGTATGCTCACCAATAAGGTTGATTCTGCCAGGAGAAAACACAATAAGAGGTTTTGTTTTAAATTGCTCTTTAAAACTACGCTTTACTTGTTTAATTAATTTTTTGTTCATAATTATTATGTAAAATAAACATAGATACCTATTACAATGACGCAGATTACTATACTAGCATGTTTTACATATTTCCAAGGTGTAATATCTACCTGTTTTGTGTATTGTTGTACAAAAGGCTCCTCTCTTGGTTTTATTTTTCCGATAATGAGCATAATCACTACGTTGAGGATGAATAGAATTGCCATAACATCTAAGAAGTGAGGATAAGCTTGCACTTTTACTAGGGCTAAAGCTGCCTGATCAGTTACTCCTGATGCTTTTGCTGTTTCTAATGCTTTATTTATAAAATAGTCTTTCATAAAAAATTGACTTACAATATATAGTAAACATCCAGAAACTAAGCCGATTTTTGCTGCAATTGCAGGCACTCGTTTTGTTAAATAACCTACAATAATAATAGAGAAAATAGGAATACTGTAAATACCATTTATTTCTTGTAGATAGTCAAACAGACTTCCTGCATTTGCAATAAGTGGTGCTATAAACATAGAAGCTATTGCTAAAAAAACACCAAAGGTTTTACCATATTTTACAATCGTTTTTTCATCTGCATTTTTATTAATGTGTTCTTTGTAAACGTCAATTCCAAATAAGGTTACAGAGCTATTTAAAACACTATTAAACGAACTCAAAATAGCTCCAAACAATACAGCCGCAAAGAAACCAACCCAAGCACCTGGTAATACTTTTTTCACCAACATTGGGTAAGCACTATCTGCACTTTCTAAATTCCCTTGAAATAAGTGATATGCAATAATACCTGGTAATACCACAATTAATGGTCCTAATATTTTTATAAACGATGCTAATATTAAACCTTTTTGTCCTTCTTTTAAATCCTTAGCTCCAAGTGCTCTTTGAATAATTTGTTGGTTTGTTCCCCAATAAAATAATTGTACTAACATCATACCAGTAAATATGGTATAGAATGGTACTGGATCTGTTGGTCCTCCCATAGATTTAAACTTATCTGGGTTTTCAGTTGTTAGCGTAGAAAGTCCATCTAAAATGCTCCCATCACCAATCATCATTAATCCAAATATTGGAATTAAAATTCCACCAATTAACAAACCAACTGCGTTAATAGAATCGGAAACCGCAACGGCTTTTAATCCACCAAAAACAGCATAAATAGAACCAATGATTCCAATTCCCCAAACGCATATCCAGATGGATTGTGTATGTGTAACACCAAGTAATTCTGGAATATCAAACATACCGCTTATAGCTAAAGAACCTGAATATAAAATTACAGGAAGTAAAACCACTACATAACCGGTTAGAAATAAAACAGAGGTTAATGTTTTTGTAGTAACATCAAAACGTTTTGCTAAAAACCCAGGTACTGTTGTTAATCCCCCTTTTAAATACCTAGGTAGTAAAAACATAGCAGTGACTACCATTGCTATTGCGGCTAAAGTTTCCCAAACCATGACAGATAAACCACTTGCGTAAGAAGCCCCATTTAATCCAACAATTTGCTCGGTAGATAAGTTAGTTAATAATAGTGATCCAGCAATTACACCAGCGGTAAGGCTACGACCACCAAGGAAGTAACCATCTGAAGACGATTCTTCAGTATTTCTTGTTTTGTAATAGGATATTATAGCTACTAAAGCTGTAAATCCAATAAATGTTAAGAATTGCATAGTTTATGAATTAGTTGGTTAGTTCTAAGTAGTATAATCCTTCGGTTTCTATTTCTTTTAGTGTGTACAAATCCTTACAGTGATTTTCTAAGTATTAAACTGTTAGGGTTTTCAACTTGAGCGAATTCATTATTTAAAATCATTTCGGCTAAGCGTTCTCCCATTAAGTTAAAATCGGTTGATATAGTTGTAATTCCGCCTTCTACAATTTCTTTTAAAAGTGTATCGTTGTACGAAATAATGCCAATATCTTTAGCAAGAGTTAAATGCTCATCCTTAATTCTCTTTATGATTCGGATTAAATTTTTATCATCTAAAACGATGTATAATTCTCCTTTGAACAATTCTCTATCATTTAAAGTATCAATAATTTTATTTTGAATACCATTGTGAGCGCAAAACAAATTGAAGCCGTCTAAAATCCCCTTAGGTTGACGCTCTTCGTTATACAATAAAATTATTTTTTGATATTTCTTTATTTGCTTCAATCCGGCTTGTAAACCTTTATATATATCTTTCTTAAAATTTTGATAGATAGACGGATAATCTATTAGTTCTGAATGGATTTGGTCTAATATATAGACTTTACCATCTGGGAGTCTATTAATTACAGTCTCGGTTCCTTTTAAATTAGCAGGCATTATAACATAATAACTGTAACCACCAGCATTATCATTTATAAGTTTGTTAAAAACATCTAGGTTAAAATGATGGAAAAATATATTCACTTGAACATTCTCTCCCATACAAGTTGTAAAGGATTTGTATAAATCTTCTTTAAAAGAATTGAACTCATCAAAAAGTAAAAATATTTTTTGATTAACATCAATATCTTCGCTCAATACATAATAACCTTTACCAACAATAGATTGAACAATACCTCGAGTTTTTAATTCGTTGAATGCAGTAAGTACAGTATCTCTAGATAGGGAATGTTGGTTTTTAATGCTATTCAAGGAAGGTAGTTTATCTCCTTTTTTTAGTGTACCATTTACTATAGCACTTTCAATAGAAATGACAATTTGTTTGTACTTAGGTATGCCAGATTTTTCTTTAATAGTTACAATTCCCATGCTGCAAATGTAGGGTAAAATTTTAAATAAATAAACCGGTAGGTACTGGTTTGTAAATTAGTTTTAAAATTGTATATTTCATTTTTTAATATAGTATTTAAAGTTCTAAATTAGAAAAACTAAACTAACAAAAATCATGAAAAAAAAATCATTAAGCTTTATAATAAATGCTCCTAGGTTGCTTCTATTTTTTTTGCTTTTCGTCTGTCATAGTTTTTCGCAAAATCAAATTACCATTTCTGGTAGTGTGAAAGACACAGAAGGTGTTCCTCTTGCTGGAGCAAACATTTTAATAGCTAACTCAAGCGTTGGTACTTCAACAGATTTTGACGGAAATTTTCAGTTAAATAATGTTTCGCCTAATGCAAAATTAGATGTTAGTTATATGGGTTACATCAATAAGGTAATCTCTGTAAATGGTAAGGTTTTATTTAATATTTTACTGGAGTTAAATAATAGTTTTTTAGATGAAGTAGTTGTTATTGGGTATCAAACCATTAAAAAGAGAGATTTAACTGGCGCCACATCTTTAATTGATCCTGATATCTCCAACAAAAACATCACAAACTCTTTAGCAGAATCGTTACAGGGCTTAACTGCTGGAGTTACTGTAAGAAATGGTGGTCAGCCTGGACAAAACTCTCAAATAGAAATAAGAGGAACATCTAGTTTCGTTAATTCTAATCCTCTTTATGTTATAGATGGGATGATTGCAGATGCCAACCAAACTATTAATAATAATGATATAGAATCTATACAAATTTTAAAGGATGCTTCGGCTGCAGCTATATATGGATCTAGAGCAGCAAATGGAGTTGTTATTATTACCACTAAATCAGGGAAAGCAGGTCCTCTTAAATTATCAATTTCATTTAATACGGGGGTTCAAAATATTCCTAAGACTTGGAGCTTAATGAATAGTAGACAGTTTGCCGATATGCAAACTACTAGTTTTATTAATTCTGGGCTTACGCCTCCGCTTTCTGTTGGCGCAAATTTCAATCCAAATATTGATACTGATTGGCAGGATGAAATTATTAGAATGGGACTTACAAAAGATTTTAATATCTCAGCATCTGGTGGAGGGGAAAGTAGCTCTTATTTTCTATCTGGAAGTCATTTTGAAAATAAAGGTGTACTCATTGGGCGTTCTTTCAAAAGATCTACTTTAAGGGTAAATACTGAACTATCAAGAGGTAAGGTGACTATTGGAGAAAATATATTATTATCAAACTCCAATACAAAACAACCCTTAGGGTCATTTGATACAGGAAATCCTTTTTTCGACATGACTGTAATGTTACCAGTTATTCCTGTTCGTGGAGATGATTTTATTAATGATTTAAACCCAGGAGGTTGGGGGATAGGGAATAATGATGCTGTTACTTTTGCCAAAAATCAAGTAGCGGTTGCCGATATTTTACGAGAGAAAATAAATTTTGCAAAAATTATTGGAAACGCATTTGTAAAAGTCGACTTCCTAAAAGGCTTAAGTTATAAGTTTAATGTAGGTGTTGAAGCTAGTTATGATTTTTCCAAAGGAATAAGACGCAATGGAGTTACTCAGTTTAATGCAGCACAGAGACCAAGTTTTATTGCAGATAACAGATCTGGGTTTAAAAGCTTTTTAATTGAGCATACTCTTAATTTTAATAAGCGCTTAGGAAAACATAATATTAATGGTGTAGTTGGTGTTTCAGACCAACAAACAAAGCGAGATTTTTCTTTAGCTGTTAGAACTGATATCAGTGAGGTTAATGGTCAAATATTTACAGAAATAAATTCAGCTACTGGAACATCAACAAGTGAAGGCGGTATTACAGACCATTATAGAACATTTGGTTATTTAGGAAGAGTTAATTATGATTATGATAATAAATATTATTTAACATTAACAGGAAGATTAGATAGCGATAGTCGTTTTAGTAAAGATAATAGAACTGGTTTTTTCCCATCAATTGCTGGTTCATGGAGAATAATTAAAGAAGATTTTTTTGACGTACCATGGATAAATGATTTAAAATTTAACGCATCCTATGGAGAGTTAGGTATTGTAACACTAGGGTCTTTTGACTGGCAAGGAACAATTAATAATAACACTATAGCTATTTTAGGAAATATACCACAAGTAGGTTCCTATCAAGCATCACTAGTTAATCCAGATTTAAGATGGGAAAACAGAAAAACTCAAAACTTTGGACTAGAAACCTCTTTATTTGATAATTCTTTAAAGGGATCAATGGCATATTATAATACCCTTTCAGAAGATGCGTTGGTAACTAATCTGCCAATTGCACTGTATCTAGGTAATTTAGGAGGAACTCCACCTGTAAATGCAGGGTCTATTAGAAATACTGGATTTGAGTTTGAAGCCTCTTATAAAAATACAGTTAACGATTTTAAATGGAATGTAGGCTTTAATTTAACAACTAATAAAAACCGTGTTGAAGAAGTAGGAAACCGAGGAGAAGGTATAGATTATATACAAACAGGTTTAACCAGATCAAAAGTTGGGCAGCCTTTAGGGCAATGGTACCTGCTAAAAACAGATGGCATTTTTCAAAATGAAGCAGAGATTGATGCTCATAACTTAAATGGAAATCTTATTCAGCCTTTTGCTCAACCAGGAGATATTCGTTTTACAGACGTTGATGGAGATGGAAGTATTACTGATGAAGATAGAGACTTTAGCGGTTCATCTCCTTGGCCAACATTACAAACAGGACTACAATTTGGGGCTAACTATAAAGGTTTTGATTTGAGTTTACAATTTGTGGGGATATTTGGTAATGAAATATTTAATAGTGTTAGGAGAGAACTTGATTCTTATCAAAATACAAACTTTAGAAGTGATATTAATCCTTGGACACCATCTAACACAAATACTAGTGACCCTAGAATCGGCGTTTCTTTAAATGATCAAGGATTAGTGGACAATGCTAGATTTGCATCAGATAGATGGTTAGAAGATGGCTCATACTTAAGATTGAGAAACATTCAACTAGGGTATTCTTATAATGATGCTTTATTAAATAAACTTGGAGTGTCTGGTTTAAAAATTTACGCTAGTGGACAAAACCTATTTACCATAACAGACTATTCTGGATTAGATCCTGATGTACAAGGAAATGGAATTTTAGAAAGAGGTGTAGACAATGGAAATTGGCCTTCAAGCAGAATTATTTCAATTGGGTTAAACGTAGAATTTTAAAAATAATAATAATGAAAAATTTGATAATAATAATTGTACTAACATTTGGGTTTTTCTCATGCGAGGATGAGTTAGATATAGTAAACCCTAACGCATTAACAAACGAAAGTTTTTGGCAAAATGAGTCAGACGCCATTAAGGGAATAAATAGCTGTTACAGTACTTTGCATAGACCAGGTTTTTCAAGATGGCAACCCATGGCTTATGACTTACGTTCTGACGTAGGGGCAAGTTTTAGCCCATGGAGTGATCTTGCAAACGCTATGAATAATTTTATCCAGTCAGATTCTAACTTTGGTCCAATTGTAGATATTTATTTTGATAACTATGCGGGTATATTTAGGGCTAATCAAGTAATTGCCAATTTACCAGATATAGAAATGGATGAACAACTAAAATCAAGAATTTTAGGCGAAGCTTATTTTTTTAGAGGGATGCATTACTATCATTTAGCAAGTTTATGGGGTAATGTTGCTTTACAACTAGAGCCATCTAGCCCAACTGATTTACCATTAACATCTCCTGAAGCTGATGTTTGGGTTCAAGTTATTAGTGACTTATCTGAAGCAGCCAGTAGGTTACCCTACAGTTATAATGATTACAATGATCAAGGAAGAATTACAAAAGGAGGAGCTTCTGCTTTGTTGGGTAAAGCATACATGCAGATTCAAGACTACTCAAATGCAAAATTAGCATTAGATGACATAGTTGTTGGAAGCGGAGCAAGTAATTATGACTTAATGCCAGATTATTACGATAATTTTAAAATAACATCTGAATTTAATATAGAATCAGTTATTGAGTGGAGCTATATTGATAACCCTACAGAAGTTACCGACAATGATGTTGCGACAGCTAATCATAATTATGGAACATCAATCGGACAGTTTTATGGGCCTCCTGGAATAGGATTTACAGATGGTGAAGCGTTAAGATGGGTCGTTGGAGAATTTGAAATAGAAACAACGGTAGCAAATGAAAGAGACCCTAGATTACCAGTAACGTTTCTCTATGATTATACAGATGAATTTGGGCCAGCTTCCACATTGGTTTATGGTCAGACTTTTCAGCAAAGATATGGTAATAACAATCGTGTGTTTCTTAGAAAATTTCTTCATGATCATATAAGAGACTTTGAAGGATTTAGAGGTATAAATAACTATAGGTTTATAAGATATTCAGATGTCCTTTTAATGTATGCAGAGTGTTTAAATGCTACAGGAGCTACTGGTGATGCTTATCAATATGTTGATAGAGTTAGAGATAGAGCAGGTTTGGCACCATTGCCTACAGGAATGTCTCAGCAGGATTTTTTAGAACAAATTAAGCATGAACGCCTTCTAGAATTAACAGGAGAGGGGCACCGTTTTAATGACTTAAAAAGATGGGGTGATTTAAATTCTTCATTGAGTTCTAAAGATTCAGGTTTTAATAATTTTCAAACGGGAAAACATGAATTATTGCCTATTCCTCAAATAGATTTAGATATTAACCCTAATTTGGAACAAAATCCAGGATGGTAGTTGTTAAAAACATAACTAGAATAGTTGGTTTTGTCATTTTACTTCTATGCTCAACCATTAGTTCTTGTGTGTCGTCTAGCGATAATGGCAACCTTAATGAGGAAACAGAAGATTCTTCCATCGTTGACACGACAATTGAGTCGGCCACTTTCAAGAACCCAATATTAAATGAGGGAGCAGACCCATGGGTTTTTAAAAGTGGAGATGAGTATTTAGTTACGTATACAACAGGCAACAATATTACTTTGTTGAGAACCAATAAAATATAAAAATGAAGAAAAAAATATTTTTGGTAATTGCTATATTATTAGCAATTAATGTTTGTATTTCGCAAGAGAATAATAAATGGTCAATAGAAAAGGTAGGTAATTGGTATAACAATCATAAGTGGATTACAGGCGCTAACTTCAATCCAAGTTCAGCTATAAATCAACTAGAAATGTGGCAGTCAGATACATTTGATCCTGAGACTATTGATAGGGAATTGGGTTACGCAGAAGCTATCGGATTTAATACCATGAGGGTTTATCTTCACAGTCTTGCATACAAAGCAGACCCAAAAGGGTTTAAAGAAAGAGTAGATTCATATTTAAAAATTGCCGATAATCACGGTATCAAAACTATTATTGTACTGTTTGACGATGTTTGGGGAGCGACACCTAAAATAGGAAAACAGGCAGTACCAAAACCAGGTATACATAACTCAGGTTGGGTTCAAGATCCTGGAGATCCTGCATCAAAAGAAGCGAAAAATTTCCCTGAGCTAGAAGTATATGTTAAAAATATTATTAACACATTTAAAAATGATAAAAGAGTTTTATTATGGGATTTATACAATGAACCGGGTAATTCTGGAAAGTTTAAGGAATCAGTTCCTTTATTGGAAAAGGTATTTATTTGGGCAAGAGAGGTAAATCCGAGCCAGCCTTTAACTGCTGGAATTTGGAAATGGAGTAAAAAGTTTCAGGAAGTTAATGAGATTCAAGCACTCAATTCGGATGTTATTACATACCATCATTACGGAGAACCTGAAGATCATTTAAAAGTTATTAATTTACTTAAAACACATGGACGTCCATTAATTTGTACTGAGTATATGGCAAGAACAAAAAATAATCGTTTTTCAAATACGCTTCCATTATTAAAAGATGAGAATATTGGAGCGATAAACTGGGGTTTAGTTGCCGGGAAGTCTAATACAATTTATCAATGGGACACCCCAATTCCAAGTGGTGATGAACCGACCGAATGGTTTCATGATATTTTCAGAAAAGATGGGACTCCTTATCGTCAAGATGAAGTTAATTTAATTAAAAAATTGAATTCTAAAGATTAATCGGTTACAATAAAGTTTAAATAATAATAATGAGGTACAAGATATTTTACAATTTTATAGTTCTTTCTGGATTGTTGTTAGTAACATCATCTTGTAAGAATATAAAAACGCAAAACAGTGAAGAAAAAGCTGAAATAATAACAAAAGATACTTTAACCTATAAGAATCCACTTGATGTTAAGTTTGGTGACCCCTATATTTTGGATGATCAAACTGGCACTTATTACTTGTATGGAACAGGTGGAGGTGCAGTAGATGGATTTTCAGCATATTCTTCAACGAATCTTGTAGATTGGAAATATGAAAAACAAATTTATTTTGGAAACAAAGAAGATAGCTGGTGTATAAGTGCATTTTGGGCTCCAGAATGCTATAAATTTAATGGTAAATACTATTTATTTTACAGCGCAAATTGGAGAGAGAACCCAAATAACGAATTAGAAAACTTTCATATTGGAGTTGCTGTTTCAGATAGCCCAATTGGACCTTTCGAAGACATTAAAAATAAACCACTTTTTGAACCTGGTTACCCAATTATTGATAGTAATGTTTTTCAAGATGAAAACGGGAAATATTATTTATATTATTCAAGAGTTTGTTATAAGCACCCCGTAAAAAGCGAATTGGCTCAATGGGCTAAGGACAAGGGTCTTTTTAATGAAATAGAAGAAAGCTGGATTTATGGTGTTGAATTAAGCCCAGATTTTAAATCGGTAATTGGAAAACCTGTCTTATTGTTGCAACCTCCTAAAACATTAGATGACAAAAATTCAGAGTGGGAAAACCGCTCCGTTACCTTGGATAGTGTTAACAGGCGTTGGACTGAAGGCTCATACCTTTTTAAAAAGAACGATCTTTATTATATGATGTATTCAGCCAATCACTATGCAGGCGAAAATTATGCTATTGGTTATGCCACTTCAAAATCTCCTTTAGGACCATTTAAAAAGTCAGATAGCAACCCTATATTAGAAAAGAACTCTAATAAAGGAGGTGATGTAACTGGGACTGGGCATAACAGCGTTTTACATTTAAAAAATGCTGATAAAATGTTCTGTGTTTACCATGGAAGAACCTCTAAAACTGGCGAGAAAAGAGTTGTATTTATTGACGAAATGAGAATTTTAAATGATGGTTCCTTGAAGGTTTATGGTCCAACCACTAGTCGTAAAACAATGCCATTGTTAGAAAATAAAAATAAGTAACACTAATCTATAAAATTCAATAACATGAAAAAATTTACTAAAAAATCCGTTAAATTTATGGCGATTTGTATCGCTCTGTTGTATTTTCAAAGTGGAAACTCACAATCTTTTACGAACCCAGTTGGAGACTTATCTGACCCTCATATTACATATATAGATGGGTTTTATTACTATACTGGTACAGTTGGTAATAGGGTAGCACTTAAAAGAGCTACAACATTAGAAGGTCTAAAACATGTAGGATTAACAACTATTTTTCAACCTGGAGATTCAGGTGCCCAGGAAGATCATTATTGGAGTTCAGAAGTACATAAGTTAGATGGCATATGGTACGTTTATTATACAGCCGCTTCTGAAGGTACCGATAATAATACTCAAAGAAACTATGTTATTGAGTCCTCTGATTCTAATCCATTAACAGGAACATGGACTTTTAAAGGGCAACTTTTTGATGCTTCAGCAAATCATTATGCAACAAATCCCACTGTAACCGAGATTAATGGCACACGTTATTTCATTTGGGCAGGTGTGTCAGATTCAGGAATTTCTCCTTTGAATCTATATATTTCTGAAATGACTAACCCATGGACTTTATCAGGGTCAAGAGTTGAAATATATACTTCTGGAGATCTAACAGAAACAATAAGTGGTGATGCACCAAATGCCTTAGTTAAAGATGGTAAAGCATTTCTAACATATACGGTAAACGGTTGTGGTACTTCTGAAGGTAAAACAGGATTAATGTATATGGACGATGATACAAATAACCCATTATTAATAGCATCATGGACAAAAGAAGTTTCAGCTGTTTTTGATGATAATCCAGATGTTTCGTCATATAACCCTAATCATCAAACTTTTTTCAAATCTCCAGATAACACAGAATATTGGTTTTCATTTACTACAAGATTTGATGATGGTCCTTATTGCGATAACCAAAGGTCAACAAGGGCACAAAAGTTTACTTTTAATGAAAGTGGTATTCCACAATTTGGAACCATTTCAGCAATAGGTGTACCAATTGCAGCACCAAGTGGAGAACCTACATTATCTGCAGGTACTCCTGTTCAAAATGGTCTTTATAGAATAAGACCAATAGCAGCATCGGGGAGTGAAACATTGGAAATAGGAGGTATTGAAATTTGGGGAGGATCAAATGTAGGACAATGGTTTGATGATTCAGATGAGATTCATCATAAATGGTATTTACAAGCTACAAGTGTTGCAGGAGAGTATATAATTATATCAGCTTTTAATGGTTTAGCAATAGAGGTTGGAGGTTGTAGTACTGACGATTTTGCTAATATTAATATGTGGTATCCATCTGGTGCACCTTGCCAAATTTGGGAGATAGCTGATTTGGGTTCTGATGAATATAGACTTACCAACAAGAATAGTGGTATGGATATGGAGTTAGAGAATGGAGGTAATAATATATATCAAAATACCGCTAATGGTTCAGATTTTCAGAAATTCAAATTAGAATTTATAGAATCAACATTTAGTGTTGCTGATTATGATTTATATAGTGATATTAAAATTTTCCCTAATCCTGCCAAAGATTATTTTACCATAAGAGGATTAGGTACAAAAAAAACGGAGATAATAATTACTGATATGCGTGGAAGGGTTGTTACAAAGCAACAAAATATTAAAGACGAGATTCAAGTTGATGCTACTTTTCTTAATTCTGGCTTATATATCCTTTCAATTAAAACTGAAGACAACAACATAATAACTAAAAAATTAATAATTGATTAATATTTGTTATTGAAAATATTAGATATGACCTCACATATAGTTAAGTTAACAAGATGTATTTGTTTGATGGTGTTTATTTGTTGTTCGCAGCTCATAATGTCCCAATCATTTACTAATCCAATAGGCAGTATGGCCGATCCGCATATTACTTATATAGATGGATATTATTATTATACAGGAACAACAGGCGATGATGTTTCAATGAAAAGGTCATTGACTCTTGAAGGTCTCAAGCAGACAAGCTTAATTAGATTATTTGGACCAGGTGATACAGGAGCCCAGGCGGGAAATTACTGGGCTCCTGAACTTTTTAAATTAGATGGGAATTGGTATATATATTACACAGCCCCTCAAACAGGAACAAATACAGATACTCAAAGAACTTATGTGTTAGAGAACACCAGTCCCGATCCTCTTTCAAATAATTGGGTATTTAAAGGTAAAGTATCTTCTCCTGGATCTGATTATTGGTCTATAGACGGTACAATTTTAGAACTTTCAGGTAATCGATATTTTTTATGGTCAGGTATAAGTGCAACTACTCATTATGAAGGATATAATAAGCCACAACGAATCTATATATCATTAATGAGTAACCTTTGGACTTTATCAGGAGCAAGAACTTTATTGTTAAGTCCAGGTGAATTATCAGGAAGTAATATTGGTAATGTGGTCGAAGCTCCATCAATTCTTATAAAAGATAATAAAATATTCCTGACCTACTCTGCTAATGGATGTTGGACAAGCGAATATAAGTTAGGTATAATGTCTCTAGATATTTCTGAAGATCCATTAAATATTAATTCTTGGGCAAAAGATCCAGATCCAGTTTTTGTAAGTAACCCCGTAAACAATAGCTATGGTCCAGGGCACAATTCTTTTTTTAGTTCTCCTAATGAAACTGAATTTTGGCTAGCATACCACGCAACTCCAAACCCGTCTGGTGAATGTGGCGATACAAGAACTACAAGGGCACAAAAGTTAACATTTAATAGTAATGGTATTCCTCAATTTGGAGAAGTAAGAGTTGTAGGAGAGCCTTTAGAAGCTCCTGCAGGAGAGCCTAATTTGTCAACAGGAATTATTGCAAACGGATTATATAAAATTAATCAAAAAAACACAACCAAATTAGTAGAAATAAGTGGTGCCGTTAATATAAATCCAGCAGATATTGTTCAGTGGGAAGATAACGGAGGATTACAACAGCAATGGTGGATTCAATCTACAGGAGATGGTTATTACACCATAATATCTAACTTAAGTGGTTTAGCTATGGAAGTAGGAGCTTGTGAGCTTAATGAATTTGCTAATATTAATATATGGACACCCAATGGTGCTAGTTGTCAATTATGGGCAATAGAAGACCTAGGCTCTGGAGACTATAAATTTATAAATAAAAATAGTGATAAAGTTATGGAAGTAACTGCAGCAGGAATAGATAATAATGGCTCTAACATACAGCAAAGTACTTGGGAAAATTCCAATAACCAAAAATTTAATCTTGAGCTAATTGGAGAAGCTCTAAATGTTGATACCTTAAACTTCGATGCAGATATTATTGTTTACCCCAATCCTGCTAATAATAAATTCGCTGTTTCGGGACTCAATTCAGTAGGAAAAAAACATATTAAGATTTTAAGCATGCTAGGAAAGATAGTAGGTGAATATAAAACCAATAAGAGTAGCTTGAATATAAATACTAATCATATTCAGTCTGGATTGTATATCATACAGATAGCTTCCGAGAGTTATAAAACAGTTTTTAAGAAAATAGTTGTAAATAAAAAATGAATACTTAAATAAACACAAAATAAATATGCATACAAGAAAACTAATCTTACTATTACTTATATTTTTTAAAGTTAGTACAAGTTATGCACAAAATTTCAGCATGAATGAGCATCAGATTAATCTATTAGATAGGAGTCAGTTTGAAAAAAAAATAAACGGAAAGGATATTAGCCTATATGTACTAAGTAATCAGAATGGGTTGGTATCAGAAATAACTAATTACGGAGGAAAAGTTGTTTCGCTGTGGGTGCCAGATAGATTGGGTAATTATGAAGATATAGTACTAGGACATCCAAATATTGATGATTATTTAATCTCTAAAGAAAAATATTTTGGTGCTTTAATTGGACGTTATGGGAATAGAATTGCTAATGGCAAATTTTCTTTAGAAGGTAAAGAATATTCTTTGGCAAGAAACAATGGAGACAATCATCTTCATGGAGGGAATCGTGGTTATGATTCTGTAATTTGGGATGCAAAGCAAATTGATAATCAAACTTTAGAATTAAGGTATATTTCTAAAGATATGGAGGAAGGGTATCCAGGAAACCTTACTATCTTGGTTATATACAAACTAACTGATGCAAATGAACTGAAAATTGAATATAGAGCATCTACAGATAAAACAACTGTCGTTAATCTAACTCATCATTCTTTTTTTAACTTAAAAGGAGCAGGAAAAGGAACCGTCAACAACCATTTATTACAAATAAACGCTGCTTATTATACGCCTGTTGATGAAGGTTTGATCCCAACTGGAGAAATTACCAGTGTAAAAAATACACCCTTTAATTTTCAAAAGCTAACAGCAATTGGAGAAAGAGTTAATGATAATCATAAACAATTAAAACATGGGTTAGGTTATGATCATAATTTTGTACT
Source organism: Flavobacteriaceae bacterium (assembly GCA_028825365.1). GTDB lineage: Bacteria > Bacteroidota > Bacteroidia > Flavobacteriales > Flavobacteriaceae > SGZJ01. The sequence continues at coordinate 16,749 of JAPKAF010000016.1, forward strand.
CAATCAAAGTTTAGAAGGTCTTAATTATGCAGCAAAAGTTATTGAGCCTATTTCTGGCAGAACAATGGAAGTTTATACTAACGAACCGGGTTTACAGTTCTATGGAGGCAATTTTTTAGATGGTAGCGTTATTGGAAAGAATAAAAATAAATATAAGTACAGAACCGCTTTTTGTTTAGAAACTCAGCATTTTCCTGATAGTCCAAATCAACCAAATTTTCCTACAACAAAATTAAACCCAGGAGAAGAATATTATTCTGTCTGCATATATAAATTTTCAACTTTTTAATGATTTATATTGATAATATAAAGAGCCAGTAGATATTAGGGTTTAAGAGACTCCGAGTATTATAAAATTAAAAATTATTGAACCATTATAATAATTACAGTGTAGAGCATGCTTTTTCTTGGAGTATCAACCATAGTTTTAATTCTATTAATATGCTATTGTTATTTATTTAGATACTTCTAAATCTCCTTAATCCCGTCCATGCAACTCTTTTAGTTCTTCCTAAATATGATTTAGTTACAATTCTGTCGTTAAATTCATTTCTTGCTGAATTTATTTGAGCATTTCCGTTGTCTTGATTTTTCATTATATAATGTTATTAAAAAATAATTCGGGCGCAAAGATAATATCAAGAATTGAATTTATAAGCTTTTTTTCAATAAACTTTAATTAATAATTGTCTTTTTTTTTATAATTAAAAAACCACCTCCAAAAAGTTCTACAGATTATAGTAAATGCACAGTTAGGGCTCTTGTTTTTTGTAGCAGTATTATATCTTCTACTTCATAAATTACATGAAATATAATTCCATAATTTGGGTATCATCTATTTAACTCATATTTATAATCATTATATTTATTTTTTGTAATTGTTATATTAAAAAAAAGATTTAATCATATTTTATTTATGTGGAATAAAATTATTTATAGGTGTACTAAATTAACTGTTGATGGTATATATTTCGATATTAGTTATAAGCGTAAACATTACATCAGGATACGTCTATTATAATATCTTAAAAACACTATTTGTATCCTTGTAATTATTAATTTTCTCTTCAAAACATAAAATCAGCTTATTTAGAAATTCTACAGTTTTTTTTAACTAATTATTTTAGTTTCCATCTATTTATTAATTCGTCTTATAAATACACATCTAATTTCGCATTGTTTCTTATTTTTACCGCTTGTTAAATTATGGTAGTTAAGGCAAATGCAATTTTAAAAAATTTAAAAAATTGAATACTAATATTTCAAACAAAACATTACAAGATTTAGAGTTTACAACAGTTTTGCAACAAGTTGCGGAACATTGTATTACAGGTCTTGGTAAGAAGCGTGTTTTATCAACTGTCCCTATTATTTCTAAAAAGGAGCTACTTAAGGAGCTTAAATTAGTGGATGAATATTTATCTTCTTATGAGAGTGAAAACATAATCCCTAACCACGGCTTTGATGATATTACTGAAAGTGTTAATCGAATAAAAATTGAGAATAGCTTTATTGAACCTGAAGCCTTTTTAAAGTTGGCTTCTACATCGCTAATAGTAAATCAACACATTAAGTTTTTTAAAAAATTTAAAATTCATTTTCCAGTATTTTTTACTGTTTCACAAAAAATAGAATTCACTACTTACATAAATGATGAAATAAAAAATATAGTCGAAATTGGGACTGGTGTTAAGAATAATGCTTCGCCAGTATTAAAACAAATTCGTAAAGACATCAACCATGTAAGGGGTAGAATAGGAGCAAGCTTCAACAGTGCTTTATCTAAATCTATCGCTGCTGGGTTTTTGGATGACATTAAAGAAACTGTAGTAGATAATCATAGAGTTCTAGCAGTAAAAGCTATGTATAGAAAGAAAGTTTCTGGTAGTTTACTAGGTTCTTCTAAGTCTGGTAGTATTGTATATATTGCCCCACAAGCTACACTCTCATATAGTAGGGAGTATCAAAATTTAGTATACGAGGAAAAGCAAGAAATTGTAAATATTTTACGTGATTTAACAACAATTATCCGACCTATGGTTTTTGTTTTAGAGCAGTATATTGAGTATTTAGTGCATATAGATGCAATTGGTGCTAAAGCAAAATATGCAAAAGAAATAAATGCTATTTTGCCTAAGATCTCAACAGAAAAAAGGATTTATTTTAAAAATGCTCTTCATCCTGTTTTATGGAGAAAAAATAATGAACAGAAACTACTAACGATCCCGCAAACCATAGAGCTAAATAATAAACAGCAAATTATTGTAATATCTGGGCCAAACGCAGGTGGTAAGAGTATAGCTTTAAAGACTGTTGGTTTATTACAAATAATGTTGCAAAGTGGTATTCTAATTCCTGTTGGTGAACACAGTGAAACTTATATTTTCAAAAACATACTTACTGATATAGGAGATAATCAATCTATTGAAAATCAATTGAGTACTTATAGCTATCGTTTGAAAAACATGCGCTCTTTTCTTAGAATGTGTAATGAAGAAACTTTGTTTTTAATTGATGAGTTTGGTACGGGTTCCGATCCAGAATTAGGTGGAGCTTTAGCTGAGATTTTCTTAGAAGAATTTTATAACAATGGAGCTTTTGGAATTATAACTACTCACTATTCAAATTTGAAAGTGCTAGCAAATGAGTTGGATAATGTTACTAACGCAAATATGCAGTTTGATGAGGGTTCTTTAGAGCCATTGTATAAGTTACTTATTGGTCAGGCTGGTAGTTCTTTTACTTTTGAAGTAGCTCAAAAAAACGGAATTCCTTTTAGTGTAATAAATAAAGCTAAAAAGCGTGTTGAGACAGACAAAATTAGATTAGATAAAACTATTTCTAAACTGCAAAAAGAAAGAAACAGATTACATAAAAACTCTGATAGTCTTGAAAAACAAAAAGCTAAAGGGCAGGAGCATTTAGATAGTCTACAAGAAAAAGAATTTAAAATACAAGCTAAGTTAGCAGGTTTTCAAGAGTTGTATGATAGTAATCAGAAAATGCTATCTCTTGGCAGGAAGTTAAATGAATTATTAAATAAATACTTTCAAACTAATAATAAAAAAGAATTTACAGCTAATTTTAACAAGTGGATCGAAGAAGAAAAAGTAAAGCGAGCCAAAAAAATCCTTGAAAAAGCAGGCTCAAAATCTCAAAAAAAGAAAGCAAAGATTGTAGAAAAACAAATGCAGCAAGTTATTGAGAAAGTTGAGAAAGAGGTATTGAAGAAAGTAGTTCAGGTCAGAAAAAATAAAAAAGTAATTGCAGCTAAAGTTATTAAACAAAGAGCTGAATATGTATACAAAATAAATGATCGTGTTAGAGTTTTAGAATCAGACTCAGTAGGGACTATTGATAGTATAGACAAACAAAAAGTGACTATTAATTATGGTTTTTTCACGACAAAAACAACTATTGATAAACTAGAGCTAGTTGAAGCTATTAAATAGTTTTATTGTTTCCCTTATTTTTTCTTAATAAATGTTAAATAATTGTTAATAAAGTTTTGATGTTTTTTTTTTAAAATAGAAAATGTGGTTTTATTTTAGCTAATCAAATACATTAATCAAAACTCATATATAATGAAAAAAACAACTATTTTTTTACTCATGTTTATTACAAGTGCGATCTCATTCTCACAAGTAACTACATCTGGTATAAAAGGAAGTATCTCTGACGAGACGAATTCCGAATTACCTGGTGCAAATGTTATAGCTGTGCACAATCCAACAGGGACTACCTATGGAGCAGCTACTAATATTGATGGAAGATTTAATTTAGTAAACCTTAGAGTAGGTGGACCTTACACAATTACTGTTAGTTATGTAGGATACAAAGACCAAACTTTTACTGATGTCTTTCTTAATTTAGGTCAAGCAGAAAGTGTGTCACTAAGTTTAGTTCCAGACTCGGAACAACTTGATGCAGTAGTAATTCAAGGAAATACATCAAGAAGTGTGTTTAGCAGTGGAAGAACTGGTGCTGAAACTAGTGTTGGTCGTAGAGAGTTAACTACTCTTCCTTCTATTTCTAGATCTGCAGCAGATTTTACAAGACTTGAACCTACAGCTAGTAATGGATCTTTTGGAGGTCGTAATGATCAATTTAATAATTTCTCTTTAGATGGTGCAATATTTAACAATCCTTTTGGATTAGATGCTGCAACTCCTGGTGGGCAAACGGATGCTCAACCAGTTTCTTTGGATGCAATAGATCAAATCCAAATATCTACAGCTCCTTATGATGTTACTCAATCTGGATTTACAGGAGCAACTGTGAATGCTGTTACAAAAAGTGGATCTAATGAACTGAAAGGAACTGTTTATAATTTTATGAGAAATGAAAATTTCACAGGATCTAAAATTAATGGGGAAGATGTTTTTGTTCCAAACTTATCACAATCTCAAAGAGGTTTTAGTGTAGGTGGACCAATTATAAAAAATAAATTATTTTTCTTCACAAATTTTGAGCAAGATGATAGAGAAGATTTAGGTCAATCATGGTTACCTAATAGAGGTACTGGAGCGATTAATGAATCTAGAGTTGATGAAAGTGATTTAATATTAGTTCAAAATACTTTATTGGGTATTGGATATGATCCTGGTGCTTATGAAGGTTTTAATCATAAAACTGAATCAACGAAAGGAATATTTAAATTAGATTGGAATATCAATGAAAAGAACCAATTAGCAGTTATATATAACTGGTTAGATGCTTCAAAAGATAAGCCAGCTCACCCAACTGCTTTAGGCTTTAGAGGGCCTAATGCTTCGGTTTTACAATTTCAAAATTCTGGTTACCAAATTAATAATAAATTAAATTCTGTTCAGGTAGAGTTAAATTCATCTATTTCTGATGCAGTATCTAATAAATTTCAAGCTGGATATACGCATTTTGAGGACTTTAGAAATCCAATGTCTTCTCCTATGCCAGCAATTACTATTCAAGATGGAGCAGGATCAAACTATATTATAGCAGGTCATGAGCCATTTTCAATAAACAATGTATTGGATCAGAAAGTTTTCCAATTTTCAAATAATCTAACTTATACAAAAGCAAACCACACTTATACACTAGGTTTCTCTTTTGAAAAATTTGAATTTGATAATTCATTTAATTTAGGTACTTACGGTTATGGTAATGAAAATGGTTATGTAGGCGCATTTGGAGCTTTTGCTTCAGTTGGAGACTTTGTAGCTGCTGGAAATAATGGTTTATTAGCGGAAGCATTAGCGAACGCTCAAGGAGTTGCAGATGCAGATACTTGGTCATTAGCTGAAACAAATGTTGGTCAATTAGCATTTTACTTACAAGATGAAGTAGATGTGAATGAAGATTTCAAATTAACTTATGGTATAAGATTTGATAAGCCTTTATACTTTGATACTGCTGAAAAAGCAGGAGATGTTATAGCTGGGACTGGTGATTATGCACCAAACACTCCTTATATCAATCCTAACAGTGGCAATACACAGTTATTGGATAATACTCAAATGCCATCTAGTTCATGGTTAATCTCTCCTAGAGTTGGATTTAACTATGATGTTAGTGGTGATAGTACTATGCAATTAAGAGGTGGATCAGGATTATTCTCTGGTCGTATTCCTTTTGTTTGGTTAGGAAACCAAATAGGGAATCCAAACTGGTGGTTCCACCAAATGGTTGACCCTGATTATAAGTACCCACAAGTTTGGAGAACAAATTTAGGACTTGATCGTAAGTTGGATAATGGACTAATCTTAACTGCAGATGTATCTTATTCTAAGGATACAAATGGAGCTCATGTTCAAAATTGGGGTTTAACAACTCCTTCAGGAACTTTAGGTGGAGTTGATAATAGACCTGTTTATACTGCTGCTGATCATGTTTTAGTGAACGGTGATGGATTAGGTTTCGGAGCTCAAGCTAATGGTTATGTGTTTAGTAACTCGGACAAAGGTAGAATTTGGAATGTAGCTTTTAAAGCTCAAAAAACTTTTGAAAATGGTTTATACACTAGTTTCGCTTATAGTTATTTAGATTCTAAAGATGTTAATTCAATCGAAGCTGAGATTACAGGTGATGCCTTTGCATTTAACCCTGTAGTTGGAGATGCTAATGCAGATGTTTTATCATACTCTAAGTATGGTGATTCACATCGTTTTATTGGTGTAGCTAGCAAAAACTGGAGTTATGGTGATGACGATAAGTGGGGTACAACAATTTCAACTTTCTTTGAATATAGTAGAGGAGGAAGATTTAGCTATACTTATGGTGGAGATATTAATGCTGACGGTTCAGGTTTAAATGATTTAATTTATGTGCCAACATCTTCAGAAATTAACCAAATGAGTTTTACTGGAGCTGGTCAAGCTGCTGCATTTGATGCTTATATTAATCAAGATGATTACTTAAGTGATAGACGTGGACAGTATGCTGAGCGTTACGGTGCTTTATCTCCTTGGAGAGGTCGTTGGGATGTTAAATTTCTTCAAGACTATAATATCAAAAGAGGTAACGGAAAAACTAATACAGTTCAGTTTAGTATTGATTTCTTGAATATTGGGAACTTTATAAGTTCTGAATGGGGTCTGGTTCAACAACCAAATGCTGTTCAGCCAATCGGTGTAAGTGTTGATGCTGCTGGAGATCCAACCTATACTTTTAGTCCAAACCTTCAAAATACATTTGGATATGATTCTAGTTTAATGTCTAGATGGCAAATGCAATTTGGATTACGTTATATTTTCTAAGATTATTAAAATTAAGTAAAAAAAAAGCACCCATTACGGGTGCTTTTTTTTTACATTTTTTTTAACTTTATTATTTTACCGGCAATGAGAATTGTTTCCATAAAACAATTTTATTGTCAATAATATAATACTGCTCGTGTATTTCTCTTACAAGACTGTCTCCAGATTTAACATTGAAACTTGCTTGTACGTGTTCACCACCCATACTAGGATCGAGATCTACAGAATATGCGCTAATAAAATCCCAATCAGTATTGCTATTTTGTTCATCAGTACTGATTTTATTGATAAAATCAGTTGTGTTGTTTACGAATTTACCGTCTCTGAAATAAAACTTTGCAGTATCAGCAAAAAACTTTCTCATTTCTGAGTAGTTTTGTTTTGACCAAAATTTGTCTAAATCTACTACTAGATCTACTGCTGTATCGGTACCTAAGTGCCATTTGTAAATTTCACCATTATCAGACCAGCTAGTAAAGCCAATCGCTCTATCATTAGGTTTTGTATCACATGAGAAATTTAGAGATACCATGATAACTAGTATTGTCGCTAATTTAATGTTTTTCATAATATTAGTTTTTTTTTAAGTTTTTTCAAAAATACAATCTAATATTGCTATTTTTCTATAATTATTTTATTATTGATTATGAATATTAATTATAATGTTTTAACTTTTACTTTAATGTAAAAGTTAAACCTGCATTATCTTCAAGTCTTTTTAGTAAGGAATCACCCATAGCCACAGATGGGGTTATTACTCCGTTATAAACAGTTAAATCATCTTTTGCTAGGCAAATTGCTGATTCGGCAAGCATTTTGGAAGTTGATCCATAACCTGGATCCATATCTCCTATAACTCTTGCTATCCTTTGTCTATCGTCCTTAGTTTTTATAAAAAATTTAAGATTGAAGTAGCCGTTTTCTCTTTGTGTTTTAGTAGGTCCCTGTCCTGGGTTTGGTAGCATTGCATTTGCTATTTTCTTCAACATTGAATTAGGTTTAGCTGCAACAAAAATTAATGGTATAGCGCTTAAATATCCTCTTATCTTCCCTTTAAACCCCTTTCCTGAAAGAGTTGCTTCACTATAACTAAAATCTGTTCCATATGAAAAATTAGTTAATGCATTACTTCGTCTAACCACTTTGGTATTAATAGATGCCATAACAAATGGACCTATCCAATTTTTTGATATTTTATCAAAGACTACTTTCATAAGATCTTTTTTGTCTTTTCCAGTTTGTTGACCCTCTGGATTTAATCCGTATGGGTTAGATAATATTTTATAGATACCTTTATCTTTGTAAGATTCCTCGATTACATTGCTTAGACTAGCGTATGTTCCACCACTTATTCCTCCTTTAATCCCAGCAACGCGCATGTCTATGCTTTTAATTGCTAGATTGTTTTTCTTTAATTCTCTGTTGATGAAGTAGACTCCCATGTCCGATGGAATTGAGTCAAATCCACAGGTATGTACAATTTTTACTTCATTTTTTTGAGCAGAATCATGATGTTTAGTAATCATTTTATGCATCCATTGTACTTCTCCAGCTAAATCACAATAATGGGCTTTATTGTCGATGCATGATTTAACGAGCTTAGATCCATATTTTGCATAAGGCCCAACAGTTGTACATATTACTCTTGTATTTTTTGTTAATTCATTCAAGCTGTCTATGTCATCACTATCTGCTATTAAAATGGGAATAGTATTATTTGCAAATTTTTCTCTTATTTGTTTAAGCTTATTAAGGTCTCTTCCGGCCATAGCCCATTTTAAATCACTTCCTTTTTTAGTATAATTTTGATATATATACTCGCAAACTAATCTACCAGTGAATCCACTAGCGCCCCATACTACAACATCATATTTTTTACTCATATTTTATTTTTTTAAATTATTCCATAAATTTTTCCAATCCTTTTCTTTGAAATCCTGAAATTTCTTTGATTCTATTGTAGGTTCGATTTTCTCAATTGGCTTAATAATACTAATATTCTCTAAATCTAGGTAAAATAATTTATTTATATCTAACTCTAACACATGAGCCATTTTTAGTCCAAGTTCTAGACTAGGTTTGTATCGATATCTTTCAATAGAAATTATAGTTTGTCTACTAACTCCTACTAAATCTGCTAATTCTTGTTGGGTTAAGCTTCTTTTTTGGCGCTTCTCTTTAATTGAGTTTTTTAATTTCATATACCTATGATGTTCTATATAAGTATAGTTGATACGAAGATTTAACAATTGAAACTCCTGTAATCACTATTAAAAGAATAAATATTATTGAATCATCAAATTCTAAACCATTATTTTTAAAAGAGTTTCCGTCTAAATAATGTCCAATTATCCAAAATAAACAAATGTTATAAATTAAATAACTTAGTTTATATGTTTTAGAGCTTATTAAATAATCTCTTTCATCTTTAATTATTTTTCTCTTAAATTTTATCTCTAAGAGTGCGTAGGTTGTAGTAAAAAATATGATACTAAATATCATAACTTGAATTACTTTACTTATAACTTCAGAATTAGTTAGATGGTTAATACTGTTGTTGTAAAAGAATGGCAAAAAAATAATTATAAACAATATAGAAAATACTATATCTATAATGATGTAGATTTCTTTTTTTGAAATATTAATTGATGTCATGACTATTTTTTTGAATTATTCTTAAAATAAGCATACCTATTCTACAAACTGCGAATGTAAAAAGTCCAAAAAGAGGGGATAAAAGTCCGACTTTAATACCTCCAGCTAAAATTGCAGGTTCTGCATTTCCAGATGCTTCGATCGCATCAAAGCCTGAGATTAAACCTAAATACCCTCCCAAGAATCCAAGGGTTAAACCTAAAATGCTACTATCATTAATTAGTCTTAGCATTTTATTAGATAGGCTTGGGTTGGTTTTAATATTTATAAAACCTCTTAATGTAAAATAAATAGATAGTAAAAAACAAATAAGAATTAATGACATAAACAATGCGCCACCCTCTAAAAATCTATTCAATAATGTTGCTCCTAATAATCCTGTAATTATTGCCATAATTCTAATTGTTTTTAGTTTCATTGATTAATAATAATGTAAAGTTTGTTTTACAAATATATGAAATATTTATAAAGTAAAGCTTGCTTTACATAAAATGTTATTATTTTTTGTTTTCTTTGTATTATGAAATATTTACTAAATTCTCATCTAGAATTAAACAGAATAAAGATTTTTGCATCCATTTTAAAAATAAACTCCTCTGATTTAAATAATCATTTTAAGGGTTGGTCAATAGCTCAGCATTTATATCATTGCTGGCTAGTAGAGGAGCTAACGGAGAATTATATTAGAAAAAAGATTCTTAACCCTAAATCTATTAATAATGTTTCTGTCATTACTTATATCCGATCTTTTTTGCTCCAGCTTTTTTTTAAATTAGGTTATAAGGTGAAAGCTCCAAAGCCAACTGCCATTTTTCCTCATACTATTGATATTAATCAGTTAAACTTGGATTGGGAGAATTCCAGAAAATCTCTAGATAATTTGATAATTATTTTACATGAAATGAAATTAGAGAAAAAAGGTTTCTTCAATCATCCTGCTATTGGACGACTAAATTTATGGCTTGTCCTTAATTTCTTAGAATTTCATCTAATTCATCACATTAAGCAAATCGATAAACTCATTACTAAAATAAATTAGTTAAGTTGTTTTTTTTTATCATATCTACCTGGAGCTAGAACCTTTACTAGTAGAGAAAATATGGTTAGCGGTGCTACTTTTAATATAAACGCAAAAACTTTGTAGGTTTTAGTAGGTATGCTAATTGATTTTCCTTTTAATGTATCTTCTACTGCTTCAGTTGCTACTCGTAAGGCTGTTTTCTTTAAAAATACTGGTACACGATCAAATTCTTTTTTAACCCCACTAGAGATATGAAACTCTGTGTGTGTAAAGCCTGGACAAACAGCAGTTGAAGTAATACCTTTTCTGTTATAGTTAGAATTGATAGAATCACTAAATCTGTTCATAAACGTTTTAATTGGACCATAGAGTGATTGAATTGAAGAAGGTGGCGCAAATGCTGCTACAGAAGAAATTATCATAATCCTACCCTTTTTCCTTTCTATCATTGATGGTAAAAAAAGTTTAGTTAGGGCTATCACTGAAATACCAAGTACTCTCAAGAAATTTTCCTCATCCTCCATGCTAGTTTCAGTAAAAGTTGAAGGAATTGCATATCCTGCATTATTAACTAACATTTCAACGTTATAATTATTTTTTACACAAAAGTCATAAATTTGATTTGGAGCACTTTTTTCACTTAAGTCACAGCTGATAAGATCGCATTTGACTTTGTAATCTAAAATGATTTTTTTTGAAATTTCTTGTAATCTTTCTTTTCTTCTGGCTGTTAGAATTATATTATAGCCTTTAGAAGCTAATATTTTAGCAATTTCTAATCCTATTCCTGAAGATGAACCTGTAATTAATGCGAATTTTTCCATTCTATAAATTTATACAATTAAATATTGTTAAAATTTATTTTCTCCAATTTTGACCTTTTATTTTTAAAGCTGCTGTTATTATATCCGATCTGCTTATAATTCCGAGTATTTTATCTCCACTCATTACTGGGAATCGTTTTCTGTTTAAGTCTAGAAATCTTGACGCCGCATCGAAAATAGTCTTATTAGGAGTTATGGTATCAACAGTTTTAGTCATAAAATTACTTACAGAGTTCTTACTAGTTGGCATATTAAAATATCTACTCTCTAAAATATGTTTCATTATGTCAGTCTCTGAAATTACTCCTACTAGTTTACCAAATTTATTTATGACAGGTGCACCAGATATCTTATTGCTATGAAGGGTACTCATAACTAAATATATAGATTCATAGTTAAAAAATGTTATAACATTTTCACTCATATAATCTTTGACTAATATTTGAGAATTAGTTTTTTTATGTTCTTTTTTTTTTGGACTTATGTAGTTGATAACCATGTATATAAGTTACGAAATAATTTAATAATATGCAAAAAGTTTAATTATAGTTATGCAGAATATTATTTATAGTTGCTATTTGAGTTTTATATTTACTTTAATTAATTAATTTTGTCTTATTAATTTTTTACTCATTTATGAATAATTTTAGTCATTACAAATTAGATCTACATGGTACATTTTACAAAGATGTAAGCACAAAGGTAGATAGGTTTATTAGTAAATGTATAGTAGAAAAGGCCCTAGAGGTTGAGATTATTACAGGAAATAGTGATCGCATGAAAGAGCTGGTTAATGAAGTTTTGTTAGAGTATAATTTAAAGAGTGAAACTCCAATCTATAACAACGGAACTCTACTAATTAATATGTTAATTAAGTTGTAAGTCAAGATACTTAAAGTAGATGTTAGTATATTTATAAAAAAAACATTATGAGTAGCGAATTCTTTGGTAATAAGAGTAAAGATAAATCCCTTGAGAAAAAAGGGGTTAAACAAAAGTTTAAAAATAGTACTTCTTTTAAAACTTCAGCAGTAAGAAAGACTGGTAGAGGTAAATAATAAAAATGAGAAATTATCTCCACTCATTATTATTTATAACCTCTTGTAATTTTGTTTTTTCACAAAACTGTGATTCTGTATCTCTTGATAATATTAGTAACCCTGGGCCTTACAATTATGAGGTTATTTTAGAAAGTGACGGAATGAGAGATGGTCCAAATTATTATGGAGCAACTTTATACTATCCAACTAATGCCGATGGTCCGTTTGCTAGTTTAGTCCTAGTTCCAGGTTATGTTAGCCCTGAGTATACTGTTTCATTATGGGGTCCTTTTTTGGCATCCCATGGAATTATTGTTATGACTATAGGCACTAATTCACTTACTGATTTACCTCAAGATAGGGCCGTAGCACTTTTAGACGCTGTTCAAACACTTCAAGAAGAAAATAATCGTGAAAACTCTCCTGTTTACCAAAATATTGATTTAGATAAATTTGCCGTTGGTGGGCACTCTATGGGTGGAGGTGGAGCTCAAATTGCAGCTACTTTAAATAATAATCTAAAGTCTGTGATTAGCTTAACTCCGTGGATAGAGCCTTGGCTTATTAGTTCTGATTATTTAAATCACTCTGTACCATTATTAATAATTAGTGGAGAAAATGACTCAACTGCTAATCCAGAGGAGCATGCGAATCTACATTATCAATATACCCCTATGTCTACTCCTAAAGCTATTTATGAAGTTCAAAATGGTAGTCACTCTGTTGGTAATTATCCTACATCAGCTAATAACTATATGGGAAAAATTGTGCTAGCGTGGTTAAGTAATTTTTTAATAGAGGATGAGTGCTATTATCCTTTATTGCTAGAAACTCCGGAGTTTGCATCTCAATATATAAACAACCTAGATTCATTCAATTTAATTCAACAGAATTTTATCGATATATCATTTTATCCAAACCCAGTAGTTGATATCTTAACTATAAAAAGTGATTATGCATTCTCAATTAGATATAAAGTAATAAATACTCTTGGTCAACAGTTATTAGATGGCCACATAGCTCGAGGTATTTATGAAATGGATTTATCTGATCTTAAAAGTGGTTTGTATTACATTATTATTAAAGAAAATATTTATAAATTTTTAAAAAATTAATACTTAATATTACATATGAAAACTTTATTCTTTTTACTTATACCTTCGATTATGTTTAGTCAAACTTATGAAACTCAGAAATACACCCTAGTATCCAAATCAGATAATTTTGAAATTAGATATTATCCAAAATCATTAAAAGCGAGAGTAGTTTCAAACGCAAATTCTAATAATAACTTCATGAAACTATTTAGGTACATTAGTGGGAATAACGAAGAGCAAAACAAGATTTCAATGACTACTCCAGTGTATATGAATAATGATTCTGTTGGTAGTTCAATGGACTTTGTAATGCCTAGTAAATTTGATTTAAATAATATATATAAGCCCAGTGATAATGATGTTAAAATTATAGAATCTAAAGCTGGTTATTTTGCAAGTTTTAAATATGGGGGGTACTCTAATTCCTCTAAAGTTGAAAACTACACTAACAAGTTATATAAAATATTAGAAGATAAAAATATAGAACACAAAGGGAATCCATCATATGTCTCGTACAACAGCCCTTACAAATTTTTTAGTAGAAGGAATGAAATTATTGTTGAAATAAAATATACAGAATAGCTTTTTATTATTATTGACTAGATTTCATTTTAATAACTATAGCTCCTCCTCGCCCTTGTCCTCCGTATCTGTTTGCAGCACTCATTGATTTTAAAATCACAATACTTTTAATATTTTGTGGATTAATAAAACTAGGATACTGTGTGTAGACTTGTCCATCTATATCGAATATTGCATAAGCTGGATTATTTATAGACATTGTTCCTCCCCTGATAACAAACCTTGGGTTTGAATTTACCATATTAGCTCCCTCTACTTTTACACCAGGAAATTTACCTATAATTACATCTGCTAATGTGGTGGCGCCAGGAGAAATCCCAAAACCAGAGCTTTTAATTCTATTTGAAGTATCAATTGATGAGGTTTTACAACTAAAGAAAAATGTTAGTATAGAAATTAGTAATATTCTTTTCATAATTAATTTTTTATAATTTTCATTGATTTAGAGATGTTATTAACTAAATCTGTAATCTTAATGATATAAATACCAGCACTTAACAAGCGTAAGTTAATATTTTTTGAATTACTTTCTAATACTTTTTTTCCTGTTATATCGTATATAATTGAATTAACTTGATTTACACTTTTTATATTAAGTATGTTGTTAACTGGGTTTGGATAAATTTTAAAATCTGTAGTATTTATAATTTCATTTTCACTTAGTGAAAAATCACTCCATTTCCATATTCCGCCGGCTAATTCTCCATTAAATGAACCTGCCCATCCCATTGTTGAGTTTAAAAATTCAACTCCTAAAAAAGTTTCATTGTCAATGGGATTCCATGTCAATCCACCATCAAAACTTTGCGATGACCCAGATTGAGATGTAGAGAAAATCGTTTCAGTTCCTTCAACATAAGATACTCCAATGGTATTAACTGGGCCGTTAGGGTCTATTTGAGACCAACTTTGTCCAGAATCATATGTTCTGTATACATTTGTTCCACTTACTATTATGCCATTATTAGCATCACTAAATGATATTGCACTTCCACTAAAATCATTTACTGGGCATTGGTACGCTTGCCAATTATTTCCTCTGTCAGTTGAATGATATAGTGTAGTTGAATTTGTAGTATACCATACATTATCCCCAACAACTTCTATTTGAGCAACATATCCATATTCACCTCCACCTGGGTTAGGGATATTAGCAGCTGGTACAGCTTCCCAATTATCACCTCCATCAGAAGTTACATATAGTTCGTATTCTCCACCAATTGGATCTCCTTGAGCAAATCCATAATTCTCATCCCAGAAGTAAACTACATTAGTAAAAGAACCAGTTGAGTTGTATGAAGCAGAATCTTGGCGTGTCCAACTATTACCTCCATTAGTTGTTTTCCATATACCTCCTACATCTCCACCTATAGTAGGATATCCTACAGCCCATGCTGTAGTAGAGCTAATAGCAGATACCATAGCAACTCCTAAATCAGTATTTCCTAAGTTAATAGTTCCGCTATTCCAAGTTGAACCTCCATTAGTAGTTTTTGTAAATACTTGATAATTTTCACCATCTCCACTCCCATTATATCCAGAAGCCCATACAATGTTTTCATCCACAATTGAAATATTTCTAATTCCTGTGCTAACATTATCAAAAGAGGTGTTTTGACTAATCCAAACTCCTGAGGGTTCCTCAGATACAATGATATGAGAATCTTTTGATAAGGTTTGTGTACTTTGAGAATTAGTAACCTCTAAGCTTACATCATAAACTCCTTGTGTTGAGTAAAATACTTCTGGTGGATTTTGTCCTGAATATGATGAAGGATTTCCACCTTCAAAAGTCCATTCCCAATTTGTAATTTCATTTCCACCACCAATTGAATTATCGGTAAAAGTTACATTACCACCCTCATACACATTTAATTGTGAAGTATTGAACCATGGAATTGGATCACCTGTTAAAGTAGATTGGACACACTCTAATGCAGCATGAGCATCTATTCTATTTCCAATATTTTGATCTATTTCAACTCCTGTAGACTGTAAACAATTTAAAATTTCATCATGATTTAAGCTTGGATTAAGACTTAGCATTTGTGCTACTAATCCTGCAGCAAATGGTGCTGCCATTGATGTTCCACCGAATTTAGCATAATCATCTCCATCAGCCGTATAAACAGAACTAAGTAATCCTCCAAATGTATATCCGCCAGGTGCTGCAATATCAACCCATGCAACTAAGCCTGCATTATAATTTGAAAAAGAAGATTTTAAATCGTTGCCATCAACCGACCCTACGCCGATTACATTTTGATAACCCGCTGGATAAAATATGGTATTGACATTATCATTTCCTGCAGCAGCAATAAATATAACTTCTGGATAGTTATTTATTAGGTTTTGTATGGACGCTGATTCATTTGCAGAGCCATAGGACATACTTACAACATTAGCGCCATTCTCACAAGCCCATTGAATTCCATTATAGCTATTGTATATAGATCCTCCATCGGCAGAGCTAGGAGTAGCTTTAACGGCTATTATCTCTGCATTTCCACCAAGTGAGGCAATCCCAATTCCATTATTAATATCTGCTGCTGCTAAACCAGCACAGTGTGTACCGTGAGACCAGCCTGAGCTTTGATTGTAATAAACTGCTGGATTAGCATCGTTATCATTGTCAGAAACATCCCTTTGTTTATATATTGTTAAATCACTATGGTTATTAGCAACCCCATTATCAATAATTGCAACTTTAATATTGCTATTCCCTAATGTTATGTCCCAGGCCTCTTCTGAATCTACTTGAGTATGGTACCATTTATTATTTCCATAATGTTGAGCATCGTTAGGTATAAAGTCTAGTTTATAAATTGGTTCTTTTTCT
>JAPKAF010000084.1 GCA_028825365.1 Flavobacteriaceae bacterium
TTCCAGTATTAGTATTGGTTTGTGCATTCATACTAAATGCAATAGTTAATGCTAAAAGAGTAAATAATTTTTTCATAATTAATTGTGATGTTATTTTTGATTTGTAATAAGTTGTTTAAACATTTTTTAATTAACTTAAAGATGAATCAGATCAAATGTATTTTAATAATGACGGCAATAATACCATTTATTTACTGTTGGGATAAAAATTAAATTTTTTATAAAACATCTGTTTTATTTATTTTTTGTCAATAACAGTAAAACATAAATGTGACAATTATCATGTGAAAAAATAAGTTATTAGATTAAAAATTAATATTCTCTTTTAAAAAAAACGATTGTGAGTTTAATGAACTTAGAAAATAGTATTCAGAAGAAGATGACCCTAATGCTAATGTTGATGCTATGTACAAATGTTCTGATATTGGTCAAGGAGCAGATGTCATTAACATTGGTAATTTTGAAATGTCAAAATATTGGTCTTCAACAGAGCATTCTGGTGGCTCTGGGTATGCCTTTAATTTCGCCACTGGAGAATCTCATATTGGATACAACGGAATCCTTAATTGCAGAGTCCGTCTTGTTAAGCCGTTCTAAAAGACTATATTAATTAGTCCTATACTATAAGCTCTTTAATTTTACTCATTCTTTTTTCTGCATCGATAAACTCTTGAATCATTGGATATGTAATACTGAAATCTTGAACTTCAGTTGAATTATATTTATTAAAATACTTTCTAAATTTAGGATCTACAATCTTAGTAATAATTGGCTCAGGATTATTAAGACCACCCTCAACACCTGTTACTACAGTTATGTCTCTACCATTTTTGAATACAGGAGATTCACATAACAACCATCCAGGTAGCTTATTCTTGTTTACTAAATACTTCAGCTTAATTAGTAATCTATCTAGTATTTCTTCACATCTAAACCTCTCTAATACATCTCTATGAGCCTTGTCTACTTTCACTAATAGCTCTGGTATAGTATTATCATTATAGTGTTCATTAAGTATTCTATTTGATGCACTTTGACCTAAAAGCAAAGCTCTTACATCTGAGCTTATTTCTAACCTTTGAGCAGTTTGATTAAAGGTTTTTCTAGCTTTAATAATCCTCAACCCCCCTACCACTGCTAATCTTCTTTGTCTATGTTTCCAAAACTTCTTGTGTGACTCAGAATTATTATCCATTTCATAATCAAATATAGATAGATTATCATTTATGTCTGCTAGTATAGTCTTACCACCAATTTCTAAATCTGCATGATTATATACTGCTACAAATTTTAACTTTCTTATAAGTGAAAAAATAGGTTTCTGAAATACATGGATATACATTGGTCTTACTGATTTACTCCTGTGATGATAAATATATATTCCATCTGTTGCATAGGTAAGCTTTTGATTACCAATTTGATTTTGGTCAGTATCTTGAATATTCACTTGCTTTAGTCCTTTAACAATATCTCCAGGATAAAAACCCCTCAACATAAACATAAGCATCCATTGAGATACTGCTTCCCATTGTTTAAGGCTAGTAATGTTATTAATAGATTCTAATACATCCTCAACTTTGTGTCCTTTGTTTTTTGTTATGGATTGATTCTTATCTCTAGTCTTGTCTATGCTTAAATACATATTAGGAATATCTAATTTCAGATCTGTGTAATCCAGATAACAAGCTAAAGATACTATAGTCTTTATAGTACCTATATAACCACTATAAGACCTGCTAGCTAGTGTACCTTCCTTTTGTCTTTTCTGTGCATTAGAATGAGCCTTTACTATCAAATCTTTCTTACCTAAAGCAGTAAATGTAAGTTTACCCTTTATTCTAACTAACTTCTTAAAACCAGCTAACTTAACCTTGTAATCATTGTAAGTAACATCTGATTTAAGCTCTTTAATCTTAACTTCAATAAAGTCATCTAAAGTATTCATATCTGAATTACTCATGATCTGATTACATACTGCATCAAAGCTTAGTACACCAGCATCAAATCTATTTAGTAAAGATTCTCTACGTTGCTTAATTTCAGAAAGCTTAGTATTGATAACCTCAAAATCTGGATGATCTTTAGTAACTCTTTCAGCTTCTTTATCCCAAAACTTTGGATATACTTTAAGTCCTGTAGTTATTTTAAAGTCTTGTATTGAGTCTTTAATCCTATTGTAGACTCTTAGTCTAATTGTCTTTTTTCCACCCTTTAGAACGCGTGAAAATAGCTTAAAAGTAATAGTCATTTTTACTAATTTTTTAATATGTGTCCACACTTAAAAACTTATGTGTACACTAATGTGGACACTAATATAATAAAAAAAAACTATATATATATTGTGTATTATAATCAGTAAAATAAAGGTAGTTTGTTGAAGTAAAAAATGAAGGTTACTTGTGTGTAAACCAGGTGCTCTGAACCAACTGAGCTACGCGCCCTAATAATAGGAATGC
>JAPKAF010000085.1 GCA_028825365.1 Flavobacteriaceae bacterium
AATTTAATTAGTGACGCTTTTGGTTAAGGATTAAAACTACCTGCAACCTAAGTCTATCGTCCTAAATAAGTATGTATGTATGTAAAGGAAAAGGGAAAACTAAGTCATGGCAAGAAATAAGTTGATGCCTATTTATGTAATTTTTTTTAGTGTTGTACTGTTCTTTTTACAACATGCAAGTACTCTATCTCCGCAAGTTAAAGGTATTGAATCAGATCCTGATCAGTTTTCAGCTGAACGAGCTTACGAAACCTTAAAAGTTTTATTAAAGGAGAATCAACCTCATCCTGTTGGTTCAGAATTGAATAAAATTATTAAAGAGAGACTCATCAACGAATTGAATCAGTTGGGCATAGAGCATCAAGTACAAAAAACATGGGCCTGCTCTTCTAGATTTGCTGCTTGTGCTGAAGTTGAAAACTTAATCGGGATCATTCCGGGTAAAACTGATCTCCCTTACCTAGCACTTATGGCTCACTATGACTCCGTGCCTATGGCATCAGGCGCTGGAGATGACGGAGCTGGAGTGGTTGCAATACTTGAAGCAGCTAGAGTTTTGAAGCTAGAAGCACCCTACGACCATCCTATAATGCTTCTTTTAACTGATGCAGAAGAAGCTGGTTTGTTGGGAGCGGAAGCGTTCTTTAATCAACATCCCTTGGCTAAAAAAGTGGGTGTCGTGCTAAACATAGAAGGAAGCGGAACGTCTGGAGGGAGTATGGTTCTTAGAACTTCAGATAAAAATGAACTGCTTATCAAAAGCTTATCCCATGAGTATGATCATGCATATGGCTTTGCCCTAGCCAATGAAATCTTTAAAAGAATGCCGAATGACACAGATTTCAGTGTAGCCAAAAGGGCAAATATTCCGGGGATGGACTTTGCTTTTGCGGGTGAAAGAAATCACTACCATACCCCTAATGATAATGTTGAGAATCTAGATATACGAACTATTCAACATCATGGTGAAAATATTTTAAGTGCCTCAAGAGATTTACTTTCTGCTGACTGGAATAGTATGGGTGGTAAATATGTCTACTTAGGTTCGACGTACGGGTTTTGGACGGAATGGAAATCAAGTAATAGCTTAATTGCTTTAATACTCTCAGTCTTAGTTTTAATTGTAGCCATGATACGTTCCAAGGTTGGCTTTAAAACAACGGCTCTGGGGTTCGTATTTACTCCAATTACTCTTTTTACAACTGTTTTTTCAGGCGTTTTAGGCTTCTATCTTCTGTCTTTATTTTCTGGAAATATTATAAGTTGGCCTGGTATAGATTGGCCGTATCGCCTTCTATTAATTGGGTCAACATTTATGGGCCTATTAATAGGAAGTTCTTTAAGTAGAAAATTTGTTCAAGAATACGAAATGATTTATGGAACATGGTTCTTTTGGTCAATTCTAACGCTACTCGTAACCCTATTTTTACCCGATGCAGCCAATATTTTTATTCTACCTCTTGTGTTCGGAAGTACTGTTATTCTGATTTCTACGTTCATAAAAGAACAATATAAATTATCCTTCTTAATGCTTACTTTGGTCGTGGCCTTACCAAGTACCTTAGGATTAATATTTGTTTTAGAACAAAGCCAGGGTTACAAGCTGGTGTGGGCAGTACTCCCACTTGCTGGGCTTTATGCGATAATAATTTCACCATTCTTATTCTCTTTAAGAATGAAATCTGCTATTTCCTATATAGGTTTAGTAAATTTAATTGCTATTACTGCGGGAAGTACACTTAACCTTTACACTGAAATGAGACCACAACATGTCAATATTCATTTTTATGAAAACTTAGATGCTGGGGATTCTTTTGTTCATCTTTCAGGAAACTATAAGAATGTTACCACTTCTGATCCTGAGCCTTTAATTGAACCTCTATCTTCTTATGTTGATGAGTCAAGCACAAAAGCATTGGCTTCTTTTGCCCCTGGGAATAAATTCAGATACTGGGCAGATAGTGTATCAAGTGAATGGCAAGGGCCGTCTATTGGACTTAAAGAAAAAGTAAAGGATGGAAACTCTATAAAAATAAATCTAAAGAGTAATCGGTCTGCAAGTCGAGTCGTTCTTTTATTACCTGAAGATTCAAACCTTAAATCTTTTAATATTGGTACTCAGGAAATAAAGACTTCAGCAGAAACAAGAGGCCCCTTTAAGGGATATTACTTTATTTATTTAACTGGAATGTACGATAAAGAGATAGACTTAATATTAAATTTTGATGACTATCAAAAAGATATTAATGGGTACCTTTTAGATATTAGTACACAGCTTCCCAAGCATCTTAATAATTTATATGAAGCGCGTTCAGGTATCTTTTCTCCAGTTCATAGAGGGGATCAAGCAATACTCATAAAAAATATCCAAATTTGAGGGTGGAGCTTCTGGTTAAGAATTGGAAACTCTATGAACCATAGGATTACTGAGATTTAAATTTAAC
>JAPKAF010000048.1 GCA_028825365.1 Flavobacteriaceae bacterium
TACACGGCGGAAATGATATTGAAAATGGACCTGAAAAAGTTGCCAAAATAATTAAGGAAATAAATCCAGATATCATTTTAATGGTAGAGACATATGGGTCTGGTCCATTTATTGCAGATTATTTAAATTGTAATTTTCATTTAGTTGCTTCTAAAAACACTTCCTTAAATGATCCTTCGGTTAATTTATCTATTTTTTCTAAATTTCCTTTTGGAAAGAGGATTGATACAGAATACCCATTTTATTTAGGCGGAATTGAAATTCCCATAAATGGAAAAATAATTCGATTTTTTTCCAACTGGTTTCATTATTTACCCTGGAATAATGAACCAGAAAAAATGGGAAAATCTGTAGAAGAATTATTAGAATGGGAAAAAACCGAATCTAGACACGAAATGATTCAAAAAGTTCTGCCATATTTGAAAAAGTTTGCAAATGAAACGGACTCTATTCCTATGATATTTGGAGGTGACATGAACTCGTTGTCTCATCTAGATTGGACAAACAAAACAAAAACAATTCATAACAATTTAGTAGTCCCCTGGAATGCAACTGAAATTTTAGCTGATTTAGGTTTAATAGATTCCTATAGAAAAGAAAATCCTAATCCAATAACTCACCCTGGCGTAACCTGGGATAAAAAAGGAAGAAAAGACTCTCACAGAATTGATTATATTTTTTATAAAGGAAAATCTATAAAATCTATAAAATCAAATTCTTACAATGCTTACTTTAATGAATCTATTATCATTAATGATAAACAAATACCTTATCCCTCTGATCATGGTATTGTTGTTACCACATTTGAATTCAGATAATTTATTTTATAATGAAAAGAAGAAATTTTTTACTAAAGACTTTAAAAGGTGGTATAATTGCTTCTCTTCCTATATCATTGTCGTCTTTTAATTTAACAAATAATAAAAAAGTAGAAATAGGGATAGTGGCTGATGTTCATCAGGATATTATTCATGATGGAGTTTCACGAATAAGTTTTTTTATTGATGCTATGGAAAAAAGAAAACCTGATTTTATTATTCAATTAGGAGATTTTTCTTTGCCTAGAAAACAGAATCAACCTTTTATTGATAAATGGAATTCATTTAATGGTCCAAAGTATCATGTTTTAGGAAATCATGATATGAAAGATTTTGGATTTAAAAAAGAGGAAACTATGAAATGGTGGAAAATGAAAAAAAGATATTACTCATTCGATTATAATAATTTTCATTTTGTTGTATTAGACGGGAATGATAATAATACTAAACCATGGAACGGATATGTCCGCTATATTGGACAAGAACAAAAAATATGGTTAAAAAAAGATTTAAAAAAAACTTTAAAGCCTACAATATTATTTAGTCACCAAAGCCTAGAAGCAAGGGGAGGCATCTCTAATCGAGAAGAAATTAGAAATATTTTGGAGAAATACACAAATAAAAATGGATATCCAAAGGTTGTTGCATGCCTTAGTGGGCATCACCATACAGATTATGCAAAATCAATCAATAAAATTCCTTACGTCCAAATAAATAGTATGTCTTATAAATGGGTAGGTGAAAAATTTCAATACAAACGGTTTTCCCAACAGATTGAAGAAGCTTTTCCAAATATTTCGAAAACTTGTCCTTATAAAGAACCTTTATATACTGTTATAACTTTAGATACTGAACAAGAAATGTTACATCTTGAGGGAAAAAAAACTTCTTTTATCGCTCCAACTCCAAGTGATTTAAAAATACCAAATGCTGAAAAAATGAATCCAATAATTTCAGAAAGAAATTTAAAAATTTAAAGTGTTGAAGGACACGAGGTAAAACAAAAAATCCTCCAAATTGGAGGATGATTTTGCGGTCTGGACGGGACTCGAACCCGCGACCCCCTGCGTGACAGGCAGGTATTCTAACCAGCTGAACTACCAGACCTTGATTAGCGAGTGCAAATATACACTGCATTTTCAATTCCGCAAGCAAATAAGCAAAAACTAAAGTAATGCGTCTAAGCTTTCAGAGTAAACATTTTTAGGAGATACTCCAACTTGTCTATTAACAAGTTCACCTTTATCAAATATCAAAACAGTTGGGATGTTTCTAACTCCGAATTTCGCTGCAAATTCTTGATTTGCATCAACATCTAATTTACCAACAACAGCCTTTCCTTCGTAGTCTTTACTAACTTCTTCTATAATAGGACCTAACATTCTGCAAGGACCACACCATTCAGCCCAAAAATCTACCATAACTGGTTTTGTTGATTTTAATACTAACTCGTCAAAATTAGCGTCATTTATTTCTAATGCCATAATCTTTGTTTTTTTTTATGTGTTTAATTACTATATGTCTACAAAATTAATTAAATAAATAAGACTATTCTAACTCAGTTTAATTTAATTTAAAATGTAATTTTTTTTCCTTTATTGATAATATTAATTCCTCATTTATATCTATTTTATGATTCTGACTAAGCATAGTTAATTTAATTTTTTCGTTGTTTTCAAAAAAAGAAAACTCTAACTGATGCTCACCTTTATGCTTGCCAAAAAGTTCTTTTAAACTTTCTGCTTTGTCTTCATTAAAATCATTTATATCTAATTGTAAAGTCAATTTTTTTGAATTATTTGAAAAAGTGTCCTGGAGTTGTTGAAAAGATAAGAAATTAATTCTTGGGTCACCTGTTTTCCCTGTTTCTCTATCTCTCCATCCTTCTTTCACAATTAACCTCATATGAATAAAATTATTTTCGAAAAGGAAATGTTTGAATTTTAAATATTCTTCGCCAAAAATCCTAAAATCATATGATTCAAGATAATCTTCTAAATTAAATCTAGCCCAACCTTTACCGTTTTTCGAAATTCTATGCTCAACCTCACCCACAATCCCTCCAATTCTCAGCTCTTTATTTATTAAAGGCTTTAAGTCTTTTAAAACCTCTAATGATGCATTGCAAAAATGCTCCATAGGTAAATTAAAATCATCCAAAGGGTGACCTGAAATATATATCCCTACAACTTCTTTTTCTTGTTTAAGTTGATCAAGAGTTCCCCAAGGTTCACAATTAGGGATATGCGGTTCGTTCAACTGAACTTCATCTGAATTTTCAAACAAACTTACTTGAGCAGAATTTTTATTTTCTTGAAACTTTGACCCAAACTTTATAGCTTTCTCTACAAAAGTAATTCCATCACCATTATCATGTAAGTATTGTGCTCTATGAACTCCCTTAAAAGAGTCAAACCCTCCTGCATAAACTAAACTATCAAAAGCTTTTTTATTAGCTGATCTTAAATCTATATTCTTAGTCAGATCAAAAATTGATTGATATTTTTTATCTTTTCTACCATCAATTATTGAAGAAACTGCTCCTGACCCAACTCCCTTAACAGCACCCATTCCAAATCTTATTTCGTTTTTATCATTAACTGTAAACTTATAGAATGATTCATTTACATCTGGGCCTAGAACTTCAATAGACATTCTTTTACATTCTTCCATGAAAAAACTTACCTGCTTAATATCATTCATATTATTTGACAGTACTGCAGCCATATATTCTGCGGGATAATGAGATTTTAAATAAGCTGTTTGATAAGCTATTAAGGCATAACATGTAGAGTGAGATTTATTAAATGCATATGAAGCAAATGCTTCCCAATCTTTCCATATTTTTTCAAGTATTTCTCTTTCGTGGCCATTGGATTCTCCTCCGTCTAAAAATTTTGGTTTTAATTTATTTAATAATTCAATAATCTTTTTACCCATTGCTTTTCTTAATAAATCTGCATCACCTTTAGAAAAATTAGCAATTCTTTGAGAAAGTTGCATAACCTGCTCTTGATAAACGGTAATTCCATAAGTTTCTTTTAAAAACTCCTCCATGACAGGTATATCATAAGTAATATCTTCTTTGCCATTTTTTCTGTTAACAAATGATGGAATATATTCAAGTGGTCCTGGACGATATAACGCATTCATCGCAATTAAATCTTCAAACATTGTTGGTTTTAAATCACGTAAATATTTTTGCATTCCAGCACTTTCATATTGAAAAATTCCGACAGTATCTCCTTTTTGAAATAACTCGTAAGTTTTAGAATCATCCAAAGGAATTCTGTCAATATCTAAAACTATATTATGCTTATACTTTATTAATTTAACTGTGTCTTTTATTAAAGTCAAAGTTTTAAGACCCAAAAAATCCATTTTTAAAAGACCAGCACTTTCAACAACTGCATTGTCGTACTGAGTAACAAATAAATCAGAACCTTTAGCTGTGGCAATTGGAACAAAATTTGTAATATCATCTGGCGTGATTATTATTCCACAAGCGTGAGTCCCTACGTTTCTTAAACTCCCTTCTAAAATCCTTGCTTGATTTATTGTTTCAGCTTGCAAATCATCACCTTGTGATAAAGATTTCAACTCCATGACATTGGTAAAATCTTCTGACCTTAAGTCGCTGTTTAATCTTTTTTCATCCTTTTCAAAAATATCTTTAAGCTTTATGTTTGGGATTAACTTGGATATTCTGTCTGCATCCCCCAATGAAAGATCCAGCACTCTTGCAGTATCTCTAATAGAAGATTTTGCTGCCATTTTTCCATAAGTAATTATTTGAGCAACTTGGTTTGATCCATATTTTTGAATCACATAATCTATAACCTTTCCTCTTCCTTCGTCATCAAAATCAATATCGATATCTGGCATACTAACTCTATCGGGATTTAAAAATCTCTCAAAAAGTAAATCATATTTAATGGGATCTACTTTTGTTATACCCAAACAATACGCTACGACAGATCCGGCAGCCGATCCTCTTCCTGGTCCAACAGAAACCCCCATTTCTCCTGCAGCTTTTATAAGATCTTGAACGATAAGAAAATATCCTGGATAACCTGAATTCTTAATTACGTTTAATTCAAAAAGAATTCTTTCATTTAGTTCAGAATCAATTTTTTGATAACGCTTTTCTGCTCCTAATAAAGTTAAATATTTCAAATATTCATTCTCAACATCTTCTTTAGCCGACTTAGATTCTTTTATAAAAACATCTGGAATTGTAAATTTTGGGAGTAAAACATCCCTTGCAAGTTCGTACTCTTCAATTTTGTCTGTAATATCTAAAATATTTTGAATTGAATCAGGCATGTCCTTAAACAAAAATTTCATTTCATTTGATGATTTGAAATAATATTCTTGATTTGGTAATCCAAATCTAAAACCACGACCTCTTCCAATTGGAGTCGCTTGCTTTTCTCCATCTTTTACACAAAGTAGTATATCATGAGCGTTAGCATCTTCTTTATTTACATAAAAAGTATTATTTGTAGGTACCATTTTAACAGAATGATTCTGAGCAAACTTTACCAAAACTTCATTAACTCTTTCTTCATCTTCTTGACCGTGTCTCATTATCTCTAAGTAAAAGTCATCTTTAAAAGAATCCTTCCACCATAACAATGCATCTTCAGCTTGGGCTTCCCCAATATTTAATATTTTACTAGCAACTTCTCCGTGCATATTTCCAGAGAGGACTATTAGGTCCTCCTTATACTTCTCAACGATCTCTCTATCTACTCTTGGGACATAGTAAAATCCCTTAGTAAAACCTAAAGAACACATTTTAGATAAATTTTGATAACCATTTTTGTTTTTGGCTAAAAAAATTGTTTGATATCCATCATCTCTATTAGATTTATCTAAATGGTTAGAACAAATATTTAATTCACATCCAATTATTGGTTTAATTTTCTGTAGTTCAGAACCTTCAGAAATAGTACTATTATAGTTTTTTATAGCTTTTATAAAATGAAAGCAACCCATCATATTAGCTCTATCTGTTATTGCAAGTGCTGGCATTTTATTTTCAGAAGCCTTATTGATTAGATTAACTATTCTAGAAGTAGATTGTAAAACTGAAAACTGTGTGTTATTGTGCAAGTGAGCAAAGGGCAAAGTTTTTAATTCTTCGGGAATATCTTTAATAATTTTTTTTTCAGAACTATTTAAGGTAGAAGATTCTTTTTTAATTTTTTCAGATTCTTTTTTTAAGTTCAAATGTTTTATTCCAAAAACAGGAACTGGAGAATTGTCTTCTGTCTCAATATTTTCTATTAATTCTAGGTAGCCCTTAAAGACTGTTTGATTAAAAACCCCTTTTCTAACCAACTCAAAAAATACACGAGCCGTTGCTTCAACATCAGCAGAAGCATTATGTGCTTCAGAAAAACTCTCAATAAATAATAAAGTATATATTTCAACTAAGGTTGGGTATTTAAACTTGCCTCCTCTTCCACCTGGCAATTGACATACTTTTGCTGTTATTTCACTACAAGTGTCTAAAACATCTTTTTTTGAAAGATCAACTTTTGAACCAATTCTTATTAACTCAGCTCCAATTATATTAATATCAAACTTTACGTTATGACCAACCAAAAAACCTGCTTTGTTATAATCCTCAATAAACAATTTCAATACTTCGTTAATGTCTATTCCTGTTTTATTTGCTAAATCTGTTGAAATACCATGAATTTTTTCTGCCTCAAATGGAATATTAAAATTTTCTGGTCTGACTAAATAACTATGATTCGATATTAAATCTCCTTTAGAATCATGCAATTGCCAAGCTAATTGCACACATCTAGGCCAGTTCGCAGAATCGGTTAAGGGAGCGTTCCATTTTTTTGGAAGGCCAGTTGTTTCGGTATCAAAAACTAAAAACATTATTTAAAGAAAAATTAGAAATTAAATTTAACCATCTTTTTAATTACAAATTATAAGAATTTACCTAAAGTTATTAACTCATTTAGAATAAAATATTTTTCATTTGTTAGTTTAGAAAAAAAAATTACATTTGCACTTCATTAATAACAGAGGTTTAGTACCTCACAATTTAATTTGATATGGCAGTAAAAATAAGACTTCAAAGACACGGTAAAAAAGGCAAACCATTTTACTGGATAGTAGCAGCTGATGAAAGAGCTAAAAGAGACGGACGTTACTTAGAAAAATTAGGAACTTATAATCCAAACTTAAATCCAGCTTCAATATCTCTTAACATAGATCAATCTGTTAAGTGGATACAATTTGGAGCACAACCTACCGATACCGCTAGAACTATTTTATCTAACGAAGGAGTTCTTCTTAAAAACCATTTAATAAATGGTTTTAAAAAAGGGGCTTTATCAGAAGAACAAGTTGAAGAAAAATTCCAAGAATGGATAGCGGAAAAATCATCTAGTATAGAAAGTAAGAAGTCTCAACTAGATAAAGAAGCGGACAATAAAAAGAAAAAAGCACTAGATCTTGAAAAAGAAACTAGCGCTAAAAGAAAAGCAAAAGTTGAAGAAGCTTTAGCTGCTGAAGAAGCAACTGC
>JAPKAF010000017.1 GCA_028825365.1 Flavobacteriaceae bacterium
AACCATATTTTTGCAGGATATAAGAAAACTAAATAAAAAAATTATGAAAAACTTTAGCAAATTATTGTTAATACTTTTAGTAACCATTGGTTACACAATCATGCATGCTCAGGACAATAATAATCCTTGGCAGTTCACATTTGGTGTTCATGCTGTTGATTTAGATGCTGATGAAGATACTCAGTTTGGTGAGTACTTTGCAGTAGATGAAAACTGGAATATTTCCCCTAGTGTGTCAATGTTCACTCTATCTAAATATTTAGGAGATGATATATCACTTGGTCTTAGCGGATCAATTAACTCAATCTCAAATTTCGCAGATGGTGCTGAGTTTATAAATGACGTAAAATACTTCGCAAGTGATTTAATGCTTAAATACAGTTTAGGCGAAGTACTTAACACGCAAAAAATAGAGCCTTTCGTGGGTATAGGATTAGGTAAAACATGGATGGACTCTCAATTTTGGATGACTTCAAATGCAAGTATTGGAATGAATTACTGGTTTTCTGATGTATGGGGTTTAAGTGCTCAGGTGGATTATAAACTTAATCTGTCTGAAAACGGAAGAGGAAATACAGAGTTAATAATGGGTCCAGATGGTCTTTACCCAAGAATTGATGAAGGTGGTAGTATGAGATACTCAGTTGGATTTTCTGTAAAATTCGGCGGTAAAGATACTGATGGTGATGGTGTTTATGACAAACATGATGCTTGTCCAGAAGTTCCAGGATTAGAAGAATTTAATGGTTGCCCAGATTCTGATGGAGATGGGATAAAAGATAGTGAAGATACTTGTCCATTAATGGCAGGTTCTTTAGAATTTGAAGGATGTCCAGATTCTGACGGAGATGGAATATCTGACAACAAAGATGCTTGTCCTAACAAAGCTGGCTTAGCTTCTTTAGATGGTTGTCCAGATTCTGATGGAGATAAAATTGCTGACTCTAATGATAAATGTCCAAATGTTGCAGGACCTAAAGAAAATGGCGGATGTCCATGGCCAGATTCTGATGGCGATAGTGTTTTAGACAAAGATGACGATTGTCCATCTGAGGCAGGAACAGTAGCAAATAATGGTTGTCCTGAGATTTATCCAAGTGATGAAGCTCTTGCTCAACTAGTAGAGTATTCAAGAACAATAAACTTTGCTTTTGACTCAGCTAAATTTACGGACGGTACTCCTCCAGTATTAGATGCTATTGTTGAAATATTAGTAGCTTACCCTAAAGCAAACTTTTCAGTTGAAGGACATTGCGATAGTAAAGGTTCTACTAAGGTGAATCAAAAAATATCTGATAAAAGATCGAAAGCTGTAGTAGACTACCTAACTAATAGTGGGATTGCTGCTTCTAGACTTACTGCTAAAGGATTTGGTGAATCTATGCCGATTGATGATAACGGAACAAAAGCTGGAAGAGCTAACAATAGAAGAGTAGAGATTATTTTAGTAAAATAAAATACTTGCTTCTGTAAAAAATTCTTTTAGAATTATATATATAAAAACGCTTCTTATTTAAGAAGCGTTTTTTATTTTTATACAATGGAGAGTTTTATTGAAAGTGTTTTATTGGATCTAAAAAATAAAAATACAGACTTCTCGAGTTGTGTATTTGTTCTTCCTAATAAAAGATCAGGTTATCATTTAAAAAGACATCTTTCAGAAATAATTTCAAAAACAATTTTCGCTCCTAAAATTCTAAGTATTGAGGAATTTATAGAAGAATTATCTACATTAAAGCTTCTTTCTAGCACTGAATTAATATTTGAGTTTTATAATATTTATTTAGAAAATACTCCCAAAAACAAACAAGAAGGATTCGAAGATTTTATTAAGTGGGGCAGAACATTAATTCAAGATTTTAATCTAATTGATAAGGAGATAATTGACACAAATCAGGTGTTTGATTATCTAAAGGCCGTTAAAGAAATGGATCACTGGTCGTTAGATAAAAATCCCACAGAGGTTGTAAAAAGGCATTTATATTTCTGGAGTAACATTAAAGTCTATTATAATAAATTCTATAGGCACTTACTAAGTATTAAATCAGGGTACCAAGGAATTTTAGAAAAAAAAGCTTTAGATAATACTCCAAATTACATTCAAAAATCAGCGAAAGTAAATCATATTTTTGTTGGATTTAATGCGCTAAATAAAATTGAATCTTTAATTATTGAAGCGTTTTTAAAAAATGGTTTTGCAGAAATATACTGGGATATCGATAAAATCTCTATAAATTCTTCTTTTAATAATTCTGCATTTTTTATAAATCAATATAGAAATAAATGGTCATACTATAATGACCGGGAGATAACTTGGATAAACGACAACTATTCTAAGAAAAAAAATATTCATGCAATAGGAGTTTCGAAAAATATTGGACAGGCAAAGTATATAGGTGAGATTATTAAAAAAAATATTAATACTCAACACAATACAGCTATTGTCCTGGGAGATGAATCGTTATTGATTCCTATGCTTAATTCGTTACCAAAAGGTATAGAGGATATTAATATAACTATGGGCTTTCCTCTTTTCTCCAGCTCAGTGAGCTCTTTGTTTTATAAGCTATTTAAGATACATATTAACTCATCTAATAGCTTTTATTACAAAGAAGTAGCATCTATATTATCTCATGAGTTAATTAAACCATTGTTCGAATATGAAAAGGGGAATTATTCAGATCAAATTATAGATAAAATAAATAAAGAAAATATTATAAATGTTGACCTGAAGTTTTTAATTGCTAATACAAAAGTTAACAAAGATATTATCAGTCTTCTGTTTAAAGACTGGTCAAATAATGTTGAAGAATCTATATCTAATTGTAAGGAATTGATAATTACTTTAAGGGATAGCCTTTTTAATGACAAAAAAGAAGAGGTGTTAACCGTAGAGCATTTATATAGGTTTAATGAAATTTTTAATGAGTTAGAGGTACTTAAAAAGAAATTTAAATTTATAAACTCTATCCAACTATTATTTGACCTATTTCAAGACATTGTAAAAAATGAAAGGTTGAAATATAATAGTAAATCATTTTCTAAGATTCAAATAATGGGACTTTTAGAGTCAAGAGTTTTGGATTTCGAAACTGTTATAATTAGTTCGGTTAATGAAGGGATTCTTCCTTCTGGAAATAATGAAAATTCTTTTATTCCATTTGATGTAAAAATAGACAACAACATCCCTACTTACAAAGAACAAGACGCTATCTATTCTTATCACTTTTACAGATTAATTCAAAGAGCTAAGAATGTGTATTTACTTTATAATACTGAACCAGATACTCTAAATGGTGGAGAAAAGAGTAGGTTTATTAGACAAATAGAGTTTGAAGGAGTTCATAAGATTAATCACAAAATAATAAACTCTCATACTCCTAAAAATGAAGAGAAATTAATTGAGATAACTAAAACAAGAGATATCCTGGACCAATTAAACCTCTTGTCTAAAAAGGGGTTTTCCGCTTCTTCTGTTCTTTCATATGTTAGAGAGCCAATAACGTTTTATTATAAAAAAATATTAAAAATACCTGACGAACTAAAAGTTGAGGAGACTATCGAATCTAACACCTTAGGGACAGTAATTCATGAGTCATTAAAGTTTATATATAAGCCGTTAGAAAATAAATTACTATCTATAGACTATTTAAAAAAGCAAATGAATATTGTTGATGAAATTGTAAAATCACAATTTAAAATAACATATAAAAATGGGCAATTCAAAACTGGCAAGAATTTAATAATACTTGAGGTTGCTATAAAATATGTTTCAGAATTCATGAAAACTGAAATTGAATCAATTAAAAACGGGGATGTTATACAAATAGTTGGAATAGAAAAAGATTTTAATATAGCATTTGATAGTGACAAAATTAAAGGTGAAGTGAATTTAAAAGGCCAAATTGACAGAATTGATATTCTTAATGGAACCCTACGTATAATTGACTATAAGACTGGTAAAAAAACAGAAAAAAGAGAATTAAACTTATCTAGCTGGGATGATATAGAAATGGATTACGATAAGATAAAAAATTGGTTTCAATTACTGTTTTATGCATATGCATTTAATAAAACCAATAAGCTGACTATGCCAATTGAAGCAGGGATTATATCATTTAAAAACTTAAAATCTGGAATATTGAAATTTAACTACGGCACAAGATTTGATAATGATTCTGTTATCGGAGAAGATGTGTTAAATAACTATAAATTAATCCTAGAAAATATTTTAATGGAAATCATTAATCCGAATATTAGTTTTGTTGAAAAAAAATTACCCAAAAAAAATTATGTATAAAATTATATTATTGTTTTGTTGTAGCATAACTGTGTCTTATGGACAAATAAACCCTCAAGATATTGAGATCGTTAGAGATTCCTATGGGGTTCCTCATATATACGGAAAAACTGATGCAGATACTGCTTATGGGTTAGCATGGGTTCATAGTGAAGATGATTTTATGACTATTCAAAAAGCATATTTAGCCGGAAATCAATTACTTAGTAGTTACCTACGTAATGACGGAATAATAGTTGACTTTTTATCTCAATTCATAGAGTCTAAAAAAACAGTAGATGAGTTATTTGATACTCTATCTATCGATTTTATAAAAATACTTGAAGCATATAGCCAGGGTATTAATAGGTATGCAGAATTAAACCCAGAAAAGGTGTTAGTTAAAGATCTATTCCCGGTTACTCCCAGAAAGATGTTGAATTACTCATTTCTACAATTATTCATTTCTAATGGTGCAGATAAATTAGTAAGTAGTATAATTTCAAATAATACAATTGACTTATCAAACCTTAGAATAAATGAAGATATTCAAGGCTCTAATACTTTTGCTTTTAATAACAATAAGACAAAAAATGGAGAAACATATCTTGCTATAAATACACATCAACCACTAGATGGTCCAAACTCTTGGTATGAAGTTCATTTAAACAGCGAAGAAGGCACAAATATCCTTGGTGCTACATTCGCAGGGGCTCCTTGTGTTTTAACTGGAGTTAACGAGCATTTAGCATGGACACACACTGTAAATTATCCGGATAAGGCAGATCTATTTAAGTTAAAAATGCATGACTCAAAAAAGAATATATATATAGTAGACAGCAAAGAATATAAACTAGAAAAACACAAAGCAAAATTAAAATATAGAATACTCGGGATTAATATTAGTATTTATAAAACTTATTACAAAAGTATTTTTGGCCCAACTTTAAAAAACAAATCTGGATACTATTCCGTTAGAACTCCAAGCTTATACAACATTAAGGCGCTAGAACAATGGTGGAGAATGAATAAGGCTACGTCTTTTAGCGAGTTTTATGGTATTTTAAACATGAAGTCAATACCTGGCTACAATATTGGTTATGCGGATAAAAAAGATACTATTTTTTATATTTCAAATGGAATAATTCCTATTCGTAATGAAAAAAATGATTGGACAAAAATTGTAGATGGGAGTAAAAGTGAAAACTTATGGGAAGAATACTATGATATAAAAGATCTTCCTCAGGTTATTAATCCAAAATCTGGGTTTATATATAACGCAAACCACTCTCCATTTAAATCTACTGGGGAGTCTGAAAATCCAAAACAAGAAGATTATTCTAAGACAATGAATTATGAGACCTATGATAATAACAGAAGTACTAGGATTATAGATTTAATAAATTCAAACGAATCAATCAATTATGAGAAGTTTAAAGAAATAAAATACGATAACAAACTGCCGCGACCATTAAATTATAATTTTTTAGATATTAACTCAATCTGGGAAATAAATGCTGATAAATACCCCGAAATATCGGACGTAATATTAAATATCCAAAAATGGGATATGGCAACAAACTCAAGCTCTGTAGGAGCGGCTAATTATGCAGTTTTATATTATCTACTAATAAATAAATTTAAAAATATAAAGTATAAAAAAGTGTTTGACGAAATTGAAATGGTAGAGCTAATCACAAGCACTAAAAAGTATTTACTAAAACATTTTGACTCAACTAATGTAGAATTAGGCAGGTTTCAAAAACTTGTTAGAGGAAATAAAGAAATTGGAATATTTGGATTACCAGATGTCATAACTGCAATGAAAGGTACTAAATATAAAGATGGAAAAATTAAGATTACACACGGGGAATCCTATATTTCACTAGTTAAATTTAAAAATGAAAAGGTAGAAATAGAAACTGTTATGTCATATGGTTCTAGTGATGACCCAAATTCAAAGCACTATAACGATCAAATGGATTTATATTCTAAATTTAAAACTAAAAAAATGAGTTTAGATAAGGTTGAAGTTTATAAAAAAGGAGTGAAAGTATATAACCCTAAATAAGGCTGCAGTATTAACACAAATAAAAAAGTCCAAACATATTGTTTGGACTTTTTTTATATAATTAATTTTAAGACTAATTTTCTAGTGAAGCTAAGGAGCCTGTCCAGTCACAATACCATTGTGCATATAGTATCTTTCCTTCTTCATTAAAATCAAAAGATTCGTAAACTGACACTACAACAGATTTAGACTCTGAGGTTTCAGTTGCAAGACTAGTTACTTGTAAGTCATAGTACAATCTAACAGATCCGTCAGTCACACCTGTGTCTGCGTTAACTCCTGTTAAATGATTTAAAGGAGTTACGTACTTAGCATCATAATTTGCAAAAAATTCTTTGTGTGATAATTTGATATCATCTAAACGTAGTGAATCTACAGAACCAACAAGAGTTCCCTTGAAAACTACGTCGTCTGCAAAGTGTGAGTAATCAACAGATTCGTTTGCAAAACCAGCAAAAAGTGCATCAATAGTTTTAGAGTTTTTTTCAAAAGTTTTCATCGCTTCTGCATTTGGATTACAAGAATAAAAAGCAAAAGATAAAAAAGTAAAATAAATAAGATTTTTCATAAGATAGTTTTTTAGTAATTATAACCGAATTTAGTTAAATTTTTAACAAAAAATTTTAAATATCAGCTAATTAATTATCGATATTTGCTTTTTATTATAATTATCAATGAAAAATATTTACTCATATAAATTTATTCTTTTGCTATTGGTTAATTTTTCCTTGTTTTCGCAAGACAGAAAAAATGCTATTGCAAAACGAGTTTCTGAAGCACCTATAATTGACGGAATTTTAGATGAAAAGGTTTGGGATAATGCTGAAAGTAATACTGATTTTTATCAATGGAGACCCGTTAATACTGGACCAGCAAGAGACACACATACTACTTTAGTAAAAGTAATTTACGATGATGATGCGGTCTATTTTGGTGTTAAGATGGCAGATCCTGATCCTAAAAATATAGCCAAACAGATTAGTCAGCGCGACGATTTTTATATGAAAAAAACTGACTTTATTGGAGTAATGATCAGCCCATACGATGACGGCCTCAATTATGTAAGCTTTGTAATCACCAGCGCAGGAACTATAGCGGATATGAAAACCGTCGGTGATTTTGATGATAATGACGGAGATTACGATGTAGTCTTTGATGCAAAAGTTTCGTTTGACAAGGCGGGTTGGAATGCGGAATTTAAGATCCCATATAGCGCACTAAGGTTTCCTAAAAAAGATATACAAAATTGGGGATTAAACTTCTTTAGGAGGGTTTTTAACTTAAATGAGAGTTATGTTTGGAACTACATAGATAGGTCTGTGGGTAGAATGAGTGAATACATGGGGGTTTTAGAAGGGATACAAAATATAGATCCACCAACTAGATTATTCTTCTATCCTTATAGTCAATTTAATTCAGAAATATATGAAGGGAATACTGGTACAGGGATTTCTGCTGGTATGGATATTAAATATGGTATAAACGAAGCATTTACAATCGATGCAACATTAATCCCAGATTTTGGACAAGTTAAATTTGATGAAGTAGAATTAAATTTAAGTCCATTTGAACAACAATTTGATGAAAAGAGAGCTTTTTTTACGGAAGGAACAGAGCTATTTAACAGAGCTGGAATCTTCTACAGTAGACGTATTGGTGGTGATTTAAGTAATAGCGGTGAGGATTTTACGCAGGAAAACGAAAAAGTAACAGCTTCGGATAACTCAATAGATTTAATCAATGCAATTAAGATTTCTGGAAGGACAGATAATAAACTGGGAATTGGATTTTTCAATGCGATAACCAAAAAATCAACAGCTACTTTGCAAGACACATTAAATCAAAGTACTAGAGAAGTTATACTAGAGCCCTTAACAAACTACAATGTTTTAGTCTTAGATCAACAAATAAAAAATAATTCCTCCATTACATTTCTAAATACAAATGTTAAAAGAGCAAAAGAGTATAGGAATGCAAATGTATCTGCCCTGTTACTAGATTTGAAGACTAAGCAAAACGATTATAGATTCGAAGGTTCTATTCTAAGAAGTGAGATATTAGAAAATGGAACAAAAGATGACGGCTATAAAACTTCATTTAAAATAAATAAGACAAAAGGTAATTTTAGATGGATGACCGGAGTATGGACGACAGATGACACATATAATCAAGACGATTTGGGAATTTCAAGATGGTATAATAACCAAAGTTTGTTTGCTAACATATCTTATGAAATCTTTAACCCCATTAATTATTTTAATCAACTAAAAATAAAACTAGGGTTAAGGCATGGAAGAAGGTATAGACCTAGTGTTAAGAGGAATAACAATTATGAGTTAGAAGTATTTTTTGAGACTAAAAAACTTTATAAACATAGATTTGAAATTGAGTACACTACTTTAAACAAAGATTATTTTGAACCTAGAGTAGAAGGATTGTTTGTTTTAAAACCAGAATTAGTAGGTCTTAGATACGATTTTGACACAAATAATACTAAAGATTTAGTCTTTAGCACCGAAATAGATGCACAAAAAAATATGGATGAGTTTTATGATGAAAAGAACCATAAAATAAGTTCTAACGTGGGAGTGGATTACAAAGTTTCAGATAGGTTAAACTTAAGTACTGGGTTAGGAATATCATTTGAAAAAGATGATTTAGGATATGCAGGAAGTGAAGATCAAGAGGTAATCATAGGTCTAAGAGATGTAAAAGTCAATCAGGCAATGTTTGAAATGAATTATAATTTAGACTCATATAAAGGTTTTGCACTTGAAATCAGAAATTACTGGAGTACTGTAGACTATAAAAGTTATTATTCATTACAAGAAAATGGAATGGGAGTACTTGTGAATGATTATCCACTAGGAGATAATCCAAATACTAATTTTAACATATGGAACCTAGATTTATCCTATAATTGGAGATTCGCTCCTGGAAGTGCAGCAACATTTCAATATAGAAATCAAATATTTAATAATGATGATAATTCAATGATATCGTATACCGAAAGCTTAGATAATTTATTTAGAAATAATATAGGTCATCAATTGTCGATTAGAATAAATTATTTCATAGATTACAATAGATTAAAAAGTAAAAATTAAACTATTAAGTAATAAAATATGGAAACTTATAAATGTGAAAGTTGTGGAATGGCGGTTAACGCTAGTTGTGCTAAATGTAATGAACCATTGATAAATGGACATATCTCCTTAGAAAACGGAGATAAAGTACAAGTTTCAAGCTGTCCTAAGTGCGAAGGAAAGATCAAATCACCACAATGTTGTGGAAGTGATATGAGCTGTAGCCTATAAAACTTAATTATAACGCACAAAATTAATTGTGTGTTATTTTTTATAGATAAAGATCACTTTACTTATATTAATGTTTTTGTGTATATAATTTATATATTGCTTCATGTAATATTTTTTTTTATTATTAAAATCATAATTAATTAGTGTATTAAATGAATATAAAATTAAAAATATCTAACTATCAAGATAAAAACAAATTATCTAATGTCTATTTTGATTTAATGGACACTAATTATAGGAAAAAAATAAAATCTGATCTTTATGTAAACAGCTTAAACTTTACTTTAAAGGGAGTAGGACAAGGGGATTCGAATTATATTTCTAAAAACATACTACTAGAAAAGCTTGAAAAACAAAGACTACTTACAATAGATAATTTCAAATTAGGCGTGTGGAAATTATCTGATTGCGAAAATTACTTAAGAAAAGGAGTTGAAATAAAATCAATAAAAGACTTTATAAATGAGAATTTTAAAAATGTTTCAATCTTTACAAAAAATGATTATTTAAATACGGTTGGAGTTTACAAAAAACACCTTAAAATCGAAAGAACTATGTACCTAAGAGATTTAAATACAGAAAACTTACTGTTATTTAAAACCAACACTCTTTTTAACGGATTAAAAATATCTTCAATAAACTCATATTTAAAAAAACTAAAAGTCATTGTTAATAAGGCTCATTCAAAAAATTTAATTATAAATAAAAACATATTCTCAAAAAATTTAATTGAAAAGGAAGGGTTTAAAAAAGTAAAAAGGAAAGAAATAGATACCTCTAAAATCGAAGTTGGTATATTTAAATCAGAAAGCATTTATGATATCCAGGCAATCGCATTTTTTATAACAATGATAATGTTTAAAGGAATGAAGCCAATAGAAATGGTTAGATATAGCTATTTAGAGAGCTCTGATTTAGCAAATGAGAAATACGTGTCTTATACCTCAAAAGGGATTAACAAGTACATTAAATTTAGTGAGAATACATTCAGGCTAATAAGGATACTTAAAACATCCTTGCATTTCACTCATTTTGAAAAAAGCCCAGAAATGTTAGCCCCTTACAACAATGTATATGAAATTTTCAACCAGAGTGTTTCAACAAAAATTAAGAAACATAAAAATATATGGAATATATACCAAAAGAAAATTAAAAATTTAATTGGATGTAACTATACAATGGCAAATACAATTTATATAAACTATATAAATAGTTTAGAGATTTCAAATAACGCAAGAGAAATACTGATAGGTAATAAAGACGGTAAAAATATAATATTTGATCAAAATAGTCCACTAAGAGATCAAATTAAAAGTGCAGAAAATAAATTAATGGAAGATTTTCAACTAGGAAAATTAGTAGCATTAATAGAAAATAAAATGAACTTACTTGGTATCGTTAATACAGAAAAAACAAAATGGGAAAGGCCAATAGATTTTATAAAAACCCTCTCTAATAGTTAATAAGTATCATACAAACTAAGAAGTTTAATGTTCTTTTTGATATCAACAAGGTTAAGGTTTGTGTCTTTTTTAATAGATATTACATACTTCTTCCCAGGAATCATATCAAAGTAATTATCAGAAAAATTATTCTTTGAATCTATGTCTACAAAAATATTCTTTACCAGATTTTTAGATTTCAAACTTATTTCAAAAACATCATGAAGTTCTGTAATTTCATATTCTATAATTGGTTTCTTTAATTTCAAGTCCTTAAAGCTTGACATGTAGTATATATTACTAGAGATTTCTTTTTTATCCTTAAACAAAGAGGCAGATACCAAACTATTATTAATATCAAAATTATTATTTACCCAATCCATAGACAGACTATCTATTTTTATAGTTGAATCTGGATCAAGAATGTAATCTTTGTTTTTCTGAAATAATATTTCTCCGTCAAGACTTAATATTGTGAGATTTAAAGTTACTTCTTGAGCCTCGTAAAGGTCAGATATTACGTGCAATTCAAGTTGGTTTTCTGTCTTATAAAAACTAATCAAAATCGGCTGAAATGATTTTTTTGTAGAGTAGTGAAGAGCTTTCCATTTGCCGTAATAATCAATACTTGACCAAGATGCAACTGGCCAACAATCATTTAATTGCCAGTATAAACTCCCCATAGAGTATCCTTTATTTCTTCTATGGGACTCCATTCCTATAGAAACACCATAAGCTTGTAAAATTTGACTTACATATAAATATCCAGCAAAACTGTTTGGTTTTTTGTAATATCTAAACATATAGTTTTCAATTGTGCTGTTTCCAATACTAGATCTTTGGTGTGATGTCATTACTTCAGAATATATATTATAATCAGTTTCATTTGTGTATTTATCAACACTTGAAAACTCTGGAAAAGACTGAAAGCCATACTCAGACATGAATCTAGGAACTTTTTTATTGTACGATTCAAAATCTTCTTGACCCCACCAAACACCCCAATAATGCACATCTCCACTTGTGTAATTTTCTGGCTGTCCAAAAGAACTTCCAGGTGATGATGGCCAATAATCAGTGCTACTATCTAATTTCTTTACAGCATTAGGTAGTAATTTATGAAAAACATCATCGTATGCTTTGCTAATCTTATTTGCGACCTCTAAAGATTGATTTTTAATTACATCTTCTTCCCAGCCCCATCTTTTCCATGCGGATAACACCTCGTTATTACCACACCATAAAGCGATTGATGGGTGTGATCGCAATCTTTTAATATTATATTCTGCTTCTTCTTTAACAGAGCTTAAAAATTCTTCATCACCAGGATACATCGCGCAGGCAAACATAAAATCTTGCCAAACTAATAGTCCTTTTTCATCACACAGATTATAAAATATTTCTTTTTCATAAATACCACCACCCCAAACTCTTATCATATTCATATTAGCATCTACAGCAGCCTGTAATAATTCTTCATATTTATCATCAGAAACTCTGTTTAAAAAAACATCTTGCGGGATATAATTTACCCCTTTCATAAAAACAGGTTTTTTATTTACTTCAAAGTAAAAGTTATTACCAATACTATCTTCAGAGGTCACTAAATTTATCTCTCTAAGCCCAATTTTCTTTGAGCTTGTAGTATAGTTATTCTTTGATTTAAGTTTTACTTTAATCTCATACATAGTTTGATTACCCAAACCATTGGGCCACCATAATTCATAATTTTTAATTGAAAATGGTATTTCAATCTTGTTTGCTCCTTTATTTACATAGACAAAATCTGTGGATATTTTTTTATTATTTACATAGATTTCAGAAATCATTTCATCAATCTCTAAAGAAGATTCTAATTCAATTTCAGCAACTAGATTTGCATTTTCGCTTAGACTCAATTGTCTTATGTACAAGTCTTGGATATTAAAATAATTCCAAGTTGTTAAATTAATGGGCTGCCAAATACCACTGGTTACTAATCTAGGTCCCCAATCCCAGCCATAATGATAGGGGGCTTTCCTTGTGAAAACACTGACCCTCTTATTCCCTTCAACCTTTCCTATTTCTGCTAAA
The DNA here is from genome assembly GCA_028825365.1 of Flavobacteriaceae bacterium. Lineage (GTDB taxonomy): Bacteria > Bacteroidota > Bacteroidia > Flavobacteriales > Flavobacteriaceae > SGZJ01. Next base: position 13,183 of record JAPKAF010000017.1, read on the forward strand.
TCGTTCGCATTAAAAGAAGAAATATCATAGCCTAGGCTATCATGAAGAATAACTCCTTTATTGATAGGAGAAAACAACTTCACATAAAGATTATTCTTACCAACTTTAGAGTATTTTTTAATATCTACAGTTTTTCCAACAAACATATTATCTGTAGTAGCAATTAAAGAATCATTTAAATAAATAGAAGAGTAGGTGTCAATACCTTGTAATTCTAATCCGATAAAATCACTATTAATATCGTTTTTTGAAAGTTCAAATTCGGTCTTGTACTCCCAATCGGTCTTGTCTATCCATTGAAGGTCATGCTCGTTAAGTCTATAAAAAGGATCTTTAATTAGTTGATTACTTAGTAAATCAGTGTGTACATTTCCTGGGACTGAGGCTTCAAACCAAAGAGAATCTACATTATTCTTAAATTCCCAATTCTCAGATATCTCTACAGCATTATTAGTTTGATTACTACAATTATAACATAGAAATATTAATAAAAAAGAAAACTTAAATAAATGCTTCATCTTGTTTTTAGTATTTATAAATAAACTACTTACTGTCGGCTTGTATAAACTCTCTAGAAATATCGTCTGATTGTAAAAAACTCAACTTTAGCTCTTCGTCTTCATATTTTAAGTAAACACTTTCCATCCAAACTATATTTTCCTCTTTCTTTACTCCCTTTTCAATAAAAATAAACTTACCCTTATTAAAATAACTTATATGAGCCGTGTTGTCATCTATACTAACTTTAAAGTCATATAAACTCCAATCCGTTGATATATATCCTTTTTTAAAATGTGTTTTTATAACGTTTAAAAATGAGGGTAAATCATATTTCTCTCCCATCTCATAAATAACAAAATCACTTGTCGTAAAATCATACACTAATTCTTTTCCGAGGTTATCTATATCTAAAGCTGTAAAGAAACCTTTCAGAACTGAAATTGCCTGATCTTCAGTGATAATCTTTTTAGGGGCGGAGTTACAACTCATCAAACACAAAATAAGTAAAGAAATTATTAATCTATTCATGGTGTAAAACTTTTATATTATTAAATTTACTATATATATTCTTATCCATAATATTAATAAAAAAAAATGAATAAAGTATTATTGCTGTTATTGAATATTATTATATCCACTAATTCACTTTCACAAGCAGTTGTAACTGATTCCCTTAAACAAGAAGGATGGAATAAATCTGGAAAGATTACTTTTCTTGTAAACCAATCTGCTTTTAGTAATTGGACATCTGGGGGGGAGAACAGTATTGCTGGGGCACTATCTTTAGATTATAATTTAAACTATTTAAAAAATGGTTGGGCCTGGGACACAAAAATGATAGGGGCCTTTGGGATGAATAAAAATAGTGATAGTGAATTTGCAAAAAAGACAGATGACAGAATAGAGATTAATTCTCTAGTTGGGAAAAAATTTACAAAAGAATTAAGTTATTCTAGTTTTTTAAATTTCAAAACTCAATTCGCTAGAGGCTATAAATATTCAACTAACTCGCTCGGGTTAGAAGAAAGAGAGGAAACAACTAGGTTCTTTTCTCCTGCGTATATACAATTAGGGGTAGGTGTTTACTGGAAAAAAACAAAAGATTTTTGGATAAATATGGCTCCTGTAACCGGGAGATTAATTATAGCCAATAGAAAATTTACTTCAAATCTTATCGACGGGGCAGAGTACTTTGGTATTTCTAAGGGCAACACCTCTAGATTTGAATTAGGCGCATCACTAAGTGGATTCTATAAGTTTGAGTTAATAGAGAATGTAATTCTTGAGCAAAGTTTAAGCTTATACTCAGATTATCTTCAAAATGCTGAAAATATCGATGTTGATTATACAGTCTCTGCCTTTATGAAAATTAATGATTATCTATCTACAACCTTAATTATGCAATGTAGATATGATGATAATGCAATAAAAAAAGTTCAACTAAGGGAGGTCTTTGGTCTTGCTATAACGCTAGATTTACTTGAAATCCCTAGTATAATTTCGAAAATTTAAAATTATCTACTACGTAATTTTGATAGTAGTTTAAGTATTTCTAAATATAGCCATATCAATGTTACCAATAGTCCAAAAGCACCATACCATTCCATGTATTTAGGAGCTCCTTTCTCTGCACCTTCTTCAATAAAATCAAAGTCTAAAACTAGATTAAGTGAAGCTATAACAACAATAAATAAACTAATTCCTATACTCATAAGTGAACTGTTTGTTGGGTCCAAAACTGATATCGAAGCGCCAAAAAAACTCATTACAAAGCTAGCCATATAAACTAAAAATATTCCTCCAGTTGCAGCAACAACACCAAGTTTAAAGTTCTCAGTAGCTTTTATCATTCCTGATCTGTAAGCTAGAAGTAACGATGCTAATATCCCTAAGGTTAAGCCAATTGCTTGCATTACAATTCCTTCATAAGCTTGATTGAACATATAAGAAATTGAACCCATTGCAAGACCTTCTAAAATAGCATATATAGGGACAGTAATAGGAGACCATTCTTTTTTAAAAATTGTAATGATAGCTACAATTAATCCTCCAAATACTCCTACTGGAATAAGATAAGTCATGCCAGGTGCAAAGCTATAATAACCAGAAAATATCAACAAGAACAATCCAATTGCTGTTTTGTCTACAGTGCCCTTAATAGTCATTACCTCATTTATTTCAGCCCCTCTGGAGGTGCGTGAAAATGAATCAAAAGAAGACTTATTTAGTGCTGGATTTCCACTTCTATATCTTAAACGTGAACGGTTCATCATGTTAATTTTTTTTTATGAATTCTGTTTTTAAAACAAGGCCTTTAATTTTTTTAAATTTGCAATCTATCTCGCCTGGATTGTTAGTTAATCGAATATTTTTGATTGAAGTGCCTCTTTTAATGGTAATTGAAGTGCCCTTTACTTTTAAGTCTTTTATTAAAAAAATAGTATCTCCATCACTCAGAAGGTTACCATTAGCATCTTTACTTTCCATTTTGTTTTGTTCTAATTATCGGATAAAAGTAATAAAATTTATTCATTTTCAGACATAGAATATGGCACAGAGCTTTTATCTGATCCCCAATTGAAATTAGGTGTGCTTGACATCTCAAAATCTATAACCCCACCCTCTCTCAAATCAGCATGGTCTAACCAATTCTTATTATACTGTAATTGATTAAAGTTAAAGTCTTTGATAAAAATGTTTTTGGCACTATTATTTTTAGCATTAATTTTTAATTCTTTGCCGTTACTTAGCTCTATAGTAACTTCTTCAAAAAGTGGACTTCCTATAACATATTGGCCAGTAACAGGAGCTACTGGATAAAATCCGAGTGATGAAAATACAAACCATGCTGATGTTTGCCCATTATCCTCATCTCCGCAATAGCCATCAGCACCTGAACCGTACAAGTTGTCCATTACATACCTTACTTTTTCTTGTGTTTTCCAAGGCTCTTGAGCATAATTATAGAGATATATCGCATGTTGGACTGGTTGATTTCCATGTGCATACTGACCCATTCCTCCTATCTCCATTTCCAATATTTCATGAATTTTAAATCCATAATAACTATAGTCCGAGCTAGGGTCAGATGTAAATATTTGATCCATTTTTCTCACGTAGTTCTCTCTACCTCCCATTAAGTTAATTAACCCTTGTGGATCATGTAAAACAGACCAAGTATAATGCCAAGCGCTTCCTTCAGTAAAAACTCCTCCCCATTTATCTGGTCTAAAAGGAGATTCAAAATTTCCGTCAGAGGACTTTCCTCTCATGAAGTTTGTAGAGGAATCAAATACGTTTTTATAATTAAAAGATCTGTTTCTAAAACGAGTAATTTCTTCTTCTGGTCTTTCTAATTTTTCGGCTAATTTCCAAATACAATAATCATTATAGGAATACTCTAAAGTCCTAGCAACACTTTCATTAACAGAAGTATCAAATGGAATATAGCCCAATGAATTATATTCTTTAACCCCTTTTCTTCCAACAGAACTTAAAGGCCCTTCATTATTAGAGCTATTTATAATCCCCTGGTAGGCAGTTTCTATATCAAAGTTATTAATACCCTTAAGGTAAGCTTCTGCTATAATAGATGCAGAATTAGAGCCAATCATGCAGTCTCTATGACCTGGGCTAGACCATTCTGGAAGCCAACCACTTTCTTTGTATGGGTTAACCATAATGCCTTGTAATATTTCCCCAAGTTTTTCTGGATACATAAGCGTGTAAAATGGGAAAACAGCTCTAAAAGTATCCCAAAAACCATTATCCGTATATAAAGGTCCCTTTTCTATTTTACCATTGTAAGGACTGTAATGAATTTGCTCTCCTTTACTGTTATATTCATGAAACTCTCTTGGAAACAGAAGAGTTCTATAAAAACTTGAGTAAAATTTTATAACATTTGATTTTGCAGTTTCGTGAGCTTTGAAATAATCTTTCTTATTTTCAAAAGTGTCGCTAAGAGCTGGTTTTACTTTTATTTTAGATAATTCATTATTCCAAACTTCTTTAGCTAAAGCTTTAGTTTTTTCAAATGTCTGGTTCTTCGGAATTTCTCTGTCTAAATTAATTTGAGCTTGTTCATGACTAATAAATGAAGAAGATATTCTGACTTCCACTACATTGTTTTTATTATTTATAAAACTAACATAGCTGCCAACGTGTTTACCTGAAAGTTCAGCTGTAGGATATATTTTCCCTTTTCCATCCCAAGTTCCAAACTCGTCAAAAGGAGTATTGAACTCAATAATGAAATAATTTGAAAAATTCTCTGGAACCCCACCTGAATTATTTTTGGATACCCCTATGATTTTATTTTCTTTTGGTAAGACTTTAATTGTTGAGTTTTTAAAAAACGCATCTATTACTAAATGAGAGTCTGAATCTTTTGGAAATTCAATTTTAAAGTGAGCAGACCTTTTAGTTGGGGTTAATTCTACTGTAGTTTTAGAATCAATTAATTTGACTTTATAATAATGAGGCAATACTTGAAGGTTATTAAATTGTGATTTGCGCTCATTTTCTAGAACTTTTAGTTTACCAGTAATTGGCATAATAGAAAAAGCTCCATAATCATTTATCCAAGGACTTGGTTGGTGAGTTTGTCTTATTCCTACTAAACCAGAATTTTTATCAGTATAAATCCATCCGTCACCCATTTTACCAGTTTGAGGGGTCCAAAAGTTCATCCCCCATGGAAGTGCTATTGCTGGGTAAGTATTACCGTTAGATAACTCATGAGAGGAATCCGAACCTATTAGTGGATTAACGTATTGAGTGAAATCATCTTGCGAAAACGCAAAAAAATTAAAAAAAAGAATAACCAATACAGTTAATAAAGATGTTTTTTTATTCATATTCCGTTATTAATATACAATTGATTGTGGTCTGTATTTTTTCTCTAAACCAAAATTCAAGTTTGGTTTAGGGCCCATATTGAAAATTATTTCTCCTCCTTGCATAATATCTTTGTGGGTTATGTAAGAGAATTTGTAGTCTTTGCCGTTGAGTTGTACAGACTGTATGTAAATGTTATCATCACTATTTTCTTTTGCTATAATTGTAAACTTTTTATCCTCTGGCAAGACAATAGAAGCTGCATCAAATAACGGAGACCCAAATACATATGCCCCATTAGATGGGTTCACCGGGTAAAACCCTAGCGAGGAAAATATATGCCACGCTGACATTTGTCCACAATCTTCATTTCCTGATAAACCATCAGGCTTATCTGTATAGAGTTCATTATTAATATACCTTACTTTATCCGCAATTTTATACGGTTGTCCAGAATAGGCATACATGTATGTGGTGTGGTGACTAGGCTCGTTTCCATGTGCATATTGACCAATTAGTCCTGTAATATCACTGGAAGCTTCTTCTCCCAAATCTGATGACATGCTAAATAATTCATCCAGTTTTTGAGTGTATTTTTCATCTCCACCAAGTAATTCAATTAACCCTTCAGGGTCTTGAGGGACAAGCCATAAATATTGCCATGCATTTCCTTCACAATAATCATTGACTCTGTGTTCAGCCCGAACAGGGTCAAAAGGAGTTCTCCAACTTCCATCTGCAAGCTTCCCTCTCATAAATCGAGTTTCATTGTCAAAATATTCTTTATAAGCTTTGGACCTGTTTAAGAAATACTCATAATCTTCTTGTTTATTTAATTTTTTTGCTAATTGAGCAATAGACCAATCTGCTATTGCATACTCCATTGAACTTGCTACTGATTCAACCATATAATCTGCAGGAATATATCCTTTTTCCATTAATTTTTTTACACCAGGTTCAAAATCTCCAGTAGCACTCGTTTTAACAGCTTCAAAAACCTCCTCTAAGTCAATTCCCTCAAACCCTTTCAAAGAAGCGTCAATTACAACAGGGATAGCGCTATATCCAGGCATAGTGTTTGTTTCGTTTCCTCTTAGATGCCATATTGGTAATTTGCCTTGATGATCAAAAATTTTCAACATAGAATTAACCATATCGCTAACTCTTTCTGGTTGGGTAATTGTGTATAATGGATGTGCTGCCCTATAGGTATCCCATAAAGAAAATAGAGTATAATTAGTAAAGGTCGTGTCTTTGTAAACAACCTTGTCGGTTCCTCTATATTCACCATTTACGTCTTGATATAAATTAGGAGCAATCATTGTGTGATACATCGCTGTATAAAAAACTCTTTTCTTTTTTAAATCATCCGTTGTAATATCAATCTTTGATAGTTCTTGATTCCATTTGTTTTCAGCTTCCTTTTTTACTTTGTCAAAATCCCAATGAGGAATCTCAACGGTCAGGTTTTCAAGTGCGTTTTCAGAACTAACAGTCGAAACACCCATTTTTACATATATTTCTTCATTTTTTTCAGTTTCAAACTCTAAAAACCCTTTAACAAAGGTTCCTTTTAACTCATCTCCTTTAAACTTTTTATCTCTGTCGTAAAGAATAAAATCTTTAACTGGTTTAGAAAGAATTAAAGTAAAATACTCTCTTTGATCCGACGCCCACCCAGATGAAAATCTATGACCTTGAAAAGTGGTGTCATTTACTTTTTTTAAATAGGTTTCGGTAGGCCTGTCAGCACTTCCTTCCCCTAAATCTATTATTACTCTGGACTTTTTTGAAGATGGGTATGTATATCTGTGAAACCCTACTCTTTCAGAGGCTGTAAGCTCAACATCAATATTATATCTTTCAAGGGCTACTTTATAGTAGCCTACAGAATTAAATTCTTTGTTTTTTCTATAAAGTGAAGAATATCCAGACATATGATTATCTTGATTTCCAGCATTATATTTTAATTCACCAGTAGCAGGCATAATTGTTAACTCTCCTAAATCAGACATTCCTGTACCACTAACGTTTAAGTGACAAAACCCTTTTACAATACTGTCTGTATGATGATACGAAGAAGACCAATCCCATCCTTTATTAAAATTTGTCGGTCCAACTTGAACCCCTCCAAAAGGGACTGTGGCGCCAACAAATACATGGCCATGTCCTCCTGAACCAATAAACGGATCAACATATTTTATTAAATCATTTTCATTTTCAGAATTAGCAATGAAGTTATATCCACAAAGGATTGCAAGTAAAATGATAATATTGATTGGATTTTTTATTTTTTTCATAATTCTAGTTTAGTTAAAGCTTGGCGGAGGTTCTGTTTCTCCCCAGTTAGATTGTTTGTTTGTGGTTGTTTCAAATTCTAACACTCCACCGTTTTTAATTTTATCCCATTCTATCCAGCTAGAATAATGAGAATTGTTGTTTAAAAGTAAAGATTTTGTGTAAAAGTTATTTGTTTTTGGAGTAATAATTTTAAGAGTTTTTTTATTAGGTAAACTAATTAAAACCTCCTCGAAAGAAGGAATATTAATCGATAAGCCTGCAACACCCGGTATCATTGGATAAAGACCAATGGATGCGAAAACATACCAAGCTCCCATCGTCCCTAAATCATCATTTCCTGGAAGCCCAGAGCTACTGCTATTATACTGTTCATCTAATATTCGTGCTATAGTTTGGGAGGTTTTTTCTGGTTTTTTAATCCAATTATATACCCAAGGAACTTGAAAATCAGGCTCATTCCCTGCAGCAAACCAATCCTGCTCATATTTAGCGTCTAATTTACTAAAAAGAGTATCTAATCTTGTTTCAGCAAAAGCATCCCCTCCAATTTTATTTATTAAATCTTTGAGGTTATAAGGAACCATCCAGAAATAATTTTTATACGTCCCTTCTCTCCAGTCATGAGTGATGTCTTTCCAGACATTATTTGGGAATTTAGAATTCAACCAGTTGTTTTCAGGGTTATAAATATTATTCCAATTTTGAGCTCTATCTTTTAAAAATTTAGCATCCTCTTTTTCGTTTAAAGCGTTTAAGGCAAACTGGCTTATTGCGAAGTCAGAAGAAGTGTACTCTAACATCATTGATGCAAATGTGTGACCGTTGTTCATGTACTCTGTTAGGTATGGCCTAACTTCTTGTTTTTGAGATTTTAGTCTTGGCTCCATAGCGCCTTTACGCATATATTTATAGGCTTTTGTTAAATCAAAATTATTTGCTCCAAAAGCAAATGAATTTGAAATTAAAATTGGCGTGGGGTCACCCTGCATAATTCCAGTTTCAATATTAGCTAAGATCCACCTTCCATATCCACCAGCCTGCTCTGCAAAATTGACTAAGGACTGCATCATTTCACTACTTTCATTTGGAAATAACATAGCAAGAAGTTGACCTTGAGTTCTGTAGGTATCCCAGACACTAAAAGAACTATAATGCTCTTTACCATTAGTATTGTTGTAAACTTTAAAATCGGCGCCCATATAATCCCCATTAGAATCACTAACAATATTTGGATGTATTAAACTATGGTAAAAGTTGGTATAAAACTGTACTTTTTTGTCCTGATTACTAGTCGATATTTTTATTTTATTTAAATGCTCATCCCATACTTTTTGTGTAGCGTTTAAGTACGTTTCAAAAGAAGAGTTTAAGTTCTCTGAATGTAAGTTTTCTTTAGCATTTTCAATTGAAACAAAAGAGATCGCTATTCTGTAATTAATTTCTTTATTTTTTAGTGTATTAAAAGTGAAAAACGCGCCTGAGTTCTTTCCATTATTTGAAAGTTCTTCTGATAATTCCTTTCCATTCCATGTTCCCAGTTCATTCGCTTGTCTATCAAATTCAGCTGCAAAATAAACTTTATAAGGAGTTTCTGTTCCGCAAAACTCTCCTCCCTCTGTAAAACCTTCACAAGTCGAGTTTGAAGTAATCTTTATTTTTGAGTTTTTAATATACTTTTCGTTTGAAGAATTTACACCAGAACCTATAACTATAGTACCTTTTTTGGAGTTCTTAAATTCAAAATTAGCTATTGCAGATCTTTTAGTTACTGTTAATTGGCTAGTGATATCGTTTTTTGAGTTAACCGATAAGTAGCCAGCAGATGCATTATTAATTTCAGTAAAAGAATCAAATGAATTCATATCAAAAGGAGACTTCTCTAGACTGCCTGACAAAGGAGTTACTGGAAAATTACCCATATTAGAACAACCCGCTCCGCTTAACTGAGTAACTACAAACCCTTTTTGAGGTGAGAAAAAACTTGGTGTGAACTGAACCATTCCAAATGGATATGTAGCGCCAATAAAAGAATACCCACAAGCAAGTGATTCGCCTTTAGACCCTATTTTTGTATCTACAATTTTAGATAATTGTTGAGAATAAGTGACTGTAAAAAACAAACATAAAATATAAAAAATAACTCTCTTATGATTCATCGCTTAATTTGTTAGTTGGGCGGAAAAGCTCCCATTCCGTCAAAAGACATTTCAATAAACTGACATGCACTACCTTCAACGGTAGAAACAAATCTTATTCTAATATATCTGCTCATTGGACCTGCTGGAATGTCAAACTCGGCAAAGTCAGATCCACTCCCATTTATTGCTTGAGAAGTTATTAATTGCCAACCTGCATTTTCAAATTCAGATGTTAAAACAGCCTCAGAAGTAACACTGTTTCCAGAGCTTTCAAAAACTGGCAATGTTTCTGCATTTTCGATGTTTTCTCTACCCCAGATTTCAATTTGTGTTGGATTATTACCAGCATAACTCGAAGTTGGCCTGTAATGAATCTTTGCTTTAGCTAGCTGAGTAGTTAACCCTAGGTCAATAGTAAAGTGACCTGGAACTGAATTCTCCCCCGAGTGGTATCCATTAGAATCCCCAGACCAAAAACTATTATTATCCCATAAATATAACGCTGGTTCAGCGTTATAAAAATTTCCTGGATTATCACTCGGCATATTTACCAATTGAAATTCTGTTCTATCAAGTTCTATCGCTTCTGTATTTTCACCATAAAAAGTCAACTCTGTTAACTGTGCGCTTTCCCCTCCAACAGAGCCGGTTACTCTATACCTAATATATCGCATAAGACTAGAGGCTGGTGGCAAAATAAAACTATGAGTATCTTCATTTAGTCCGTCAATTTCACCTTCATACAATAATTGCCAACTTGCACTAATAAATTCTGATTCACTACTGGATGAGGTTTCGGCAAAATTTAAATTATCTCTTCCCCATATTTGAACTTGAGTTGGGTTATTTGATGGGTTAATCGTTGGATCAACTAAATTTAATTTCAGTTTTCTTAAATCAGTTTTAACGCCTAAATCGACTGTAAAATGATGAGGAATACTGTTTGGCCCTGAATGGTATGTGCTGGTGTCTGTGCCATCGGATGATCCATCACCGTCAAATAAATACTCAGTTGGATTCGCTCCATTAAATGTGCCTGGATTATCACTTGGCATATTTACAAGCCTTATAAAATCTTTATTTAGCTCTGCATAAGGTAACTCTGGGAGTGTATATTGAAGAGGGTCTAAAACTATTGAATCTATTCCGTTTAGTCCAGATTGAATCACTGAAGTTGTAAGCATATTACCAAGAGGCTTAAAATTAATAAGCTTTAGTCTGTTGTCTTCATAAAAAACAGTATCATTAACTATCTCATCTTCTTCATTTTCATAATCTATAAGCGTGTAAATTACATACTCTGATTCTGCATTTCCATAAAAATTTACATAATCTCCTTCAGATTCAAATGAGAAATCTAGCACTTCTCTGGCGTCCTGATCCATAACAAATTCATCCCCTACTACACTACCGGCTACAACTTGTGAGACTGATAGATTTCCATTTGGGTCTTGTGTAGAAACCGTAAACTCATAACTTCCTTCCTCTAGGTCTTCTATTATAACAGAAAATATATCTGAAAGATTATCTCCAATCGGAAATAATTGAGTTTCTCCATTAAATTCAATAATAAGTTGATTTGATGTGCCTAAAAATTGAGTATATCCTTCCAATTGAGCTCTGTAAAATCCTGGTCTAATGTTTAAAGTATCTAATTGGCCGGCGTAAATAGTTTCGCCATTTAAATATTCTTCGTGAATTGAATCCATATCAGTACAAGAAAAATAAATTGCTGATGTAGTTAGCACTAAGGTCAAGAATTTCAATTTTTGTAACACGGTTTCTATTGTATTTAACATCTTAAAAAATATTAATTTATTATTGTACCCCAAAATGATAGTTCGCCAATAACAGATACCATTTGATTATTCCAAGTTTCCTCATTAACAAACCTAATGTATCTTATATTGTATTGACGTGCATCAAAATCAAATACAAAATCTTCTCCATTATCTTGATATTCATAATCTTCTGCTGTATTTGAGCCAGGTGGTAATCCAGACGGCTTAAAGGACTCAAAATCTCCTAAGTATATCCATCCGTCTCCTGGATTATCTGGATTATATATTGGTAGGCCATTTAGATTTTCTCTACCATAAATTTTAAAATTCTTTGGATTTCCGTGTTTATAAAGTTCACTTCCACCTCTTTGATAAAGCTTAAATCTGTTTAATTTTGCTGTTTGGCCTAAATCAAGCGTATATTGATGCGGGAGTGGTAAAAAACCAGTATGGCCACAATTCCACTGACTACTCCAGGAGCCATCCCATATCTGATTAGCAGAAAACCCATACTCACTAAAGCTTTCATCTCCAGGCATAGGCTGGGTAGCCCAATACTCTTTTTCTAAAAAAACATCTTGCAAAGGAGTTACTTCAAAAGATCGTCTAATTGTCTGATTTCCCCATCTGTCTTCAACATATATTACAAAAACAGTTGGTTCTGGATCGTAGCCTCTAAAACTATAAGAACTGTTTGCTTGACTAGTGTAAAAAGATTCTTTAAAAACTATTTCACCATCAGAATTTTCAATAGACATGTTAAGAGAAACTTCCGCTCTTGTTGGATTCAGATAAAATATATTAATTCCTCCAAAATCTTGAACCCCTTCAATGGATTCTAAAATTGCATGAATAGGAGCTTCTAACGGAGATATTGTAGCGATTACTGGTTCTGATTCATTATCACCAATATCTACAGCGCGTATCTCAACAGGGTACTCTCCCACTTGACCAAATCCTATTACACTCAAAGTATCAATAAATGAAGAGACTATTACTTGCTTTGGAGTTCCATTTTCGTCACTATATGAGCCCTTTATATACAAAAGATCTGCATCGGTTGGTGGAGTGAATTTAATTACAGCTCCTCCGGAAACATTTTCAATACTATTAACAACTACTTTTCCTGGGGCAATACCGTCAGATCCATTAGCACTATGAAGAGGGTCCTCCGAGCATGTAATTAAAATTAATACAGAAAAAATAATATAAAATGATTTAATGACTTTCATATAATTATTACTAGTTTTATTTCTCATAACTTACTTTATTACCAGCCTGGGTTTTGAACTAAATTGGGGTTTCTTAATAATTCATTTTGGCTAATTGGCCATAAATAATCTTTGATTAGATAATTTCTATAAAAAATATTTTCAACTTCATAAAATCCCTCCACATCAGGTCTAAATATATTCCAACCTCTAATTGGTTTACTAAAATATTCGTCTGCTAATTTCCATCTTCTTAAATCCCAATACCTGTGGCCTTCCAGCGCAAGCTCAATCATTCTTTCTTGTTGAATTATGTCTCTCATTCCTTCTTTAGAATTTGGTTTTCCTGGACTACTGGAATAAGCTTGCCATGTAGAAACTAAATCGCCACCCACATCTAAACCTGCTCTATCTCTAACTTTTTGAATATATTCATAAACTTCTGAATTTGGGGTATCATTAACTTCGTTGGAAGCTTCAGCATGCATTAAATATAAATCCGATAATCGGATGATTGGAAATGAATACCCTTTAATCGTAGAGCCTTCTAAGGAAATAATATTTTCATAATGAACTAGTTTTTTAGCAAAGTACCCTGTTATTGAATAAATCTCATAACCTTGTTTGCCCGACAGAGCTCCAGCTTTTGCATTCAAATAAGGAATATTATTAATATTTGTTGTTTCTAATGAGAACCATTTCCCTCCATCGAACCCAACTGTAGAGTAAAATCGAGGTTCTCTATATGTATGTAGTTTTGCTGTACTATAGTCATTTTCGATATAAAACTCATGGTAATTTTCATTATTGCTATCTAATAAAGGGGTTGACGTTACATCAAATCTATTTCCATAATCCCAACTCGTATCCTCATCTATAGGAACACCATTTTTTGTATAGAAAGTTTCTACCATATTTAAAGTTGGAGCATGAGATTTTTTAGTGAAGCCAAAAAGTGCAGAATGATCAGCAGACCACCTTGGCTGACTCCACATTTGCAAATCACCAGTCCACTCAGGTCCAAAGGCCCAAATTATTTCTGTATTAAAAGGTTCAGTTATTGCAGCTCTTTGGCTTAGTTCTTGGGTAACTTCTTCACTTAAACCTCCGTTAATAGGAAGCTGTTGATTGAATTCATATAATTGATGCCCATTAGACTCTGCACTTTGAATAGCTTCATAAAGAGCGTCTTTTGCAAGTACCCATTTTTGAGAATCATAAGTTTGATTGACAAGGCTGTTTCCCTGAGCATCAACCAAACTACTAAAATCAGTATTGCCGTTGAATATTGGGCTAGCATTAAGTAATAATATTTTTGCTTTTAAAGCCTTTGCCACTGGCATTGTAATTCGTCCTTGCTCTGTGTATATATAATTAATAACTCCTGGTAAATTTTCCCCTTCAATAACTTCATCTAATAACTCTACTAAATAATCAACTACATCATCAACAGGGTCTCTAAAAACATTTGTTTCTTCTGCAGAAGCTCCAACATATATGTTGCTTTTAATAATTGGAATGGGGCCATACATTTGCATTAACCAAAAATGGTAAAATGATTTTAATACCTTCGCTTCATCTAGCCATCTCAGCCTTTCCTCTTCCTCTAGACCAGGAACAGTTACTAAATTTTCTATAAAAATATTACAATCTCTAAGCGCATTAAATAAACTATGAGGAGCTCCTCTTCCGCCTTCCCAATAATTTAAGTAAGGGTTAGAAACATTTTGCATTCCTTTGGCTAGTCTAAAGCTGGTTTCATTACTCATGTAAAAGTCATTTTCAGTATAGTACCAGATCTCATCTCCCGCTAGCATAGAGAAATTCTGAACCACATTAGCATGTTCTGGAATATAAGTATAGCATGTAGCTAAGAAATTTAATGCCGTAGCTCTATTGTTAAATGCTAAATCTATAGTTGGAATATTATCTGGAACAACATCCAAATAATCCTTATCACATGAAGATAAAATCACAACTAATATCAGATAATATTTTTTCATTTTAAGCTATTAAAAATTTAAATTTAATCCTAAATTACCACCCTTTTGTATAGGGTATCCCAATCCATTTCCTCCCATTTCAATATCCCAGAGTTTGAATTTGCTAAAAGTCAACAAGTTTGTTCCGCTTATGTAAAATCTACCTCCAGATAGGCCTAACTTACTTGATAATTTGTCTGGAAAAGTATATCCTATTTCAACACTTTTTAATCTAAGAAATGTGCCATCCCTTAGCCACCAAGTACTATTTCTGTTATTGTTATCTATTACCTGATCAGATAATCTCGGCCAAGAAGCATACAGATTTCTATCATTTTCTGACCAATGATCATTAGCCCAGGCAGATAAAAGCGCATTATTTCCAATAGCACTACCACTAGTATCAATAAATGGGGAGGTATTATAAGCGTCTATAAAAAATGAAGATCTAGCAGATCCTTGAAAGAAAAATGACAGATCGTAGTTTCTATAACTAGAAGATAATCCAAAACCATATATAATTTCTGGAGTTGTTGGGTATCCAATTGGGACTTCATCATTAATATCTATTATACCATCATTATTAATATCTTTATATTTAATATCTCCCGGCATATAATCTCCAAAAGTTTGAATAGGTGAATTAGCAATATCTGCGTCATCAATAAATAATCGTTCTGCTATATATCCAAAAGGTTGAGATAAATTAAGTCCAATTCTTGATCTCCAGGGCAAGTCTGCACTTGTATAGTCCAACTCTTCAAAGACCTCATATTTACTTGTAGCAAAAGAAAAGTTAGCTCTTGCAGCAATAAATAAATCATTCGTGATATTATCTTTATAGTCTAGAGACATTTCAAAACCTTTTGATGACGCTTCACCAACATTAGCTCTAATTGGAGATTGAAGCCCCATCGAAGCAGGTATTTGTGCTCTATCCATTAAAATATTAGAACGATACTCTGTGAAGTAATCTGCCTGTATATCAATTTTTCCAAACAACCCTAATTCAAAGCCTAAATTCAGCATTTTTGCCTTTTCCCATGTTATCTGATCATTCGCATATCGGTCAATGCTAACCCCATTTATATAATTACTAAATTCATTTCCAAATGGTGCACCCATTGATCCGTTGTTCAGATTAACTTGAGAGATATAAAAGAATCGATCATCAGCACTACCAATTTGATCGTTACCTACCAATCCATAAGTACCTTTTAACTTTAGTTTTGTAACAACATCATTTAAGGGTCTCATAAAGTCTTCATTAGACATGTACCACCCAAACCCAAAGGATGGGAAAAACCCAAATCTTTCCGACTTTGCAAACCTTTCTGAACCATTATATCCGAAGTTAAATTCAGAGAAATATTTCCCATCATAAGCATATGTAAATCTGCCCGAAACTCCTAGGTTTCTGTAGGGTAAAGATGTTTGTAGGTTCCCTGCATTTGCATATTTAAGTTCTCTTGAAATACCAATTATCATCCCAGAAATCTCATGTACATCATCGATAGTCCTGTTGTAGTTTAGTGATCCCTCAAAGTATGTGGCATTAGTAATAATTTTATTGCCTTCATTGTACTCTAAATACTCTGTTCCTTGGTTAGGGTTTAATGCGATCAAAGTATACTGGTCGCTTTGAAAATCATAATTACCTAAAGTATAATAAAAAGGGTTGTATTTTCTTTCTAAATTATAAAATGAGTACCTAGAAGTATTGGCTAAAACTCTTGCTGTTAAGCCCTCTGTTATAAATGCTAAATCTTGCTTTACTTCGACGGTTGCTAAAAAATTATTATAACTCTCATCTTTATATCCTCGTATCATATCCGCATATGGATTTAGATAATCCCCATATTGTCCATAATTTCCAAATAATATATGTGTAGAGTTTTGAAATTGTGAGTCCGGTTCATAAAATCTGGGGTATAACACTGGATTCGATTGCATTGCTTTTCTGTAGACGGCCGCCCCCCCATCTAATGGTCCTATGTAATCATCAAAATTTCCATTAAACTTTAGCGCAACTTCAGTTGTTGGAGTTAAATTAACATTAACATTTGATCTTAGTGAAATTCGTTTAAAATTGATATTGTTATTAAAATTATTTTGCGGATCAATTTTAAGATTTCCGTTGTCTGTGTTCACAGTTGCAGCTAAATAATATCTTGCAATTTTTCCACCCCCACTAACATTAAAATTAAATCTACTATTTAGAGTATAATCTTCTAATAATTCATCAAACCAGTTTACGGTCGGATACGCCATGATATTCCTGTTTGGGTCTTGAGATATTAGTATTTTTTCTAATGAATAAATTCTTCCACCAAGTGCATTTCTGGTAGCCAAAGCTTCATTATGTAAAATCATATAAGTTACAGGATCCGCAATTTCTAAAGACTTAGTTGGAGCAGAATATGATTTCTCGTATCGAACATTGATTTTAACAACCCCTTCTTTACCTTCTTTTGTTGTAACTAAAATAACTCCATTTGCGCCTCTTGCTCCATAAAGTGCTGTCGCTGTTGCATCTTTCATGATTGAAAAACTTGCAATATCGTCAGGTTGTAATCTAGCCAAATCTGTTGAGGTAGTTTCTATTCCGTCAATTAATATTAATGGAGATCTTGCATATCCAAAAGTGCTGACTCCACGAATGAAAAACTCTGCATTATCACGGCCTGGCTCTCCGCTTCTTTGGTATGCGATTACCCCTGCTACTCTACCTGCAATTGAGGAGGTTAGGTTACTAGTGGGTACACGTAATTCTTCTGGGTTAATTGAGGTTACTGCTGCTATAACACTTGCTTTTTTCTGAGTCCCGTACGCAACTACAGTAACAGCGTCAAGACCTAACAAATCTTCTTCCAAGATCACTTCTAGTGAGGTCTTACCTTTAGTTTCTATTTTTTTTGTTGCAAACCCAATGTAGCTAAATACTAATCTTGAGTCATCATTTATTGATATTGTAAAATTTCCATCAAAATCTGTAACAGCTCCATTATTTTTTTGAGTTTCTTGCACAATATTAACCCCAAGAATTGGACTTCCATTAGTATCGTAAACTACTCCTGAAATAATTTTACTCTGGCCGTAACTAATAAAAGAGAGTAGAAAAAAGAAGTGTAAAATTATAAATTTAAAGCTATTTGATTGGCTTTTTTTATTACAAATCATATTTTTTTTAAAAAATTTAAGGTCGTTTAGAGTGATACATATGTAATACAACGAAAACGATTTCGTAATATCAAATAAACACTTTCAAATATATATAAAATTTGTATATTTAAGAATCTTTGGCTCTTAAAGTTGTCAATTTTACAATTATAAGCGCATTTAGTTTAAGTATCAATAATTAAAATTCAAGCCTATGAAAAAAAATTTCTTTTTATTAATGATTATTTTCACCTCAACCCTTAGTGCTCAAGTAGTTAATATTGCCGATGGAAACTCCATCACTGTTAGCGCTGGAGCAACTTTGGATATATCTGGATTAGAATTAACACCAGATGCTGATTATTCTATTGTTGGAGAAAACTCTGTCACTAAGGAGTCAACTGTTGTTACAATTGATGGAAATGAATCGATGTCTAAAAACTATACTACTGGAGTAAGTCTTGAGGGCTACACGGGTGACGTTGTATTTAACTATTCCGATGAAGAAATGAATGGAGTTACCCACACCGCATCTCTATATGTAATGAACTCGGACTCAGAATGGATTCAGTATGAAGATGAAGATTCTGCAGACTATACTATTAGTTACAGTTTTACAGATCCAACGCAAATGAAGGCTATAACGGCTGGAGTGCAGGCTGGACTATCTACAATTGAAACGCAAATTCCAACAATAAGAATTTATCCAAACCCTTCTTCTTCAATAGTAAATATTGATCACACTGAAGATTTAGAAATAATTTTATTTAATATTTTAGGACAACAAATTCTAAAAACTAACTCTAAAATTATTGATATCTCAGCACTAAATAACGGTACATATTTTCTTGTTGCTAAGGATTCAAACAACACAATTACTAACTTTAAATTAATTAAAAAATGAAAAAATTAACTATATTATTTATAGCAACTTTCGCTTTAGTTGCTAACGATGTTATCTCGCAAGTTGCTGACCAGGACAAAAAACCTGGCGTTGTATTTGTTGAAGACGGAGATCAAAATCCTCAAAGTGGAAAAATTTACAGATCTTCTGTAAGTGGAGCTGCTAGAAATGGAAACGGAAACTCTAATGGTGCTTTTGCTAATCA
>JAPKAF010000018.1 GCA_028825365.1 Flavobacteriaceae bacterium
AGATTGATTATACGTATGATTAGTAACAATTAAATCTTTAGTCTTATCTGAGTGATTAATTTATAAATTTTAAATTTTTAAAATCTTGATAAAAAAATAGTAGTAATAAAACTATTTTAACAGAGGTTTATTTTTAACTTTGCAAGGTAATATAACATCAATTATCAAATTTATGAGTAGATATACTGAATACCTAGATGAGATAGAACAAAGGAAAAGTCAGGAACTTGATCCAAAACCAATTGATGGAGCTGAATTATTAAGTGAAATTATATTGCAAATCAAAGATTCTAACCATTTGTACAGAAAAGATTCTCTTGATTTTTTTATTTACAATGTATTGCCAGGAACTACTAGTGCAGCTGTTGTAAAGTCTAAATTTTTAAAGGAAATTATTATTGGTGAATCTGTAATTGATGAAATTTCAGTAGAATTTGCATTTGAACAATTATCCCACATGAAAGGTGGATCATCAGTTGAAGTGCTACTTGATATAGCACTTGGAAAAGATGTTTCAAAATCTGAACAGGCAGCAAAAGTTCTAAAAACACAAGTTTTTCTTTATGAAGCAGATACTTCTCGTTTAGAAAAGGCTTTCAATGCTGGAAACTCAATAGCTAGAAAAATTATTGAAAGTTACTCTAAAGCTGAATTTTTTACAAAACTTCCAGATATTCCTGAAGAAATAAAGATTGTTACTTTCGTTGCTGGAATTGGTGATATTTCTACTGATTTATTATCTCCTGGTGGAGACGCTCATTCAAGATCTGATAGACAACTACATGGACAGTGTATGTTTGAACATAATAAAGAGCAACAAAAAGAATTATTAGCTATACAAGCAAAGCATCCAGATAAAAGAGTAATGTTAATAGCTGAAAAAGGGACTATGGGAGTAGGTTCATCTAGAATGTCAGGGGTTAACAACGTAGCTCTTTGGATAGGTGAAAAATCAAGTAAGTATATTCCTTTTATAAATATAGCCCCAGTAATAGCTGGAACAAATGGTGTATCACCAATATTTCTAACAACAGTGGATGTAACAGGTGGTATTGGGTTAGATTTAAAAAACTGGAGAAATAAGCATAATTCATCAGGAAACCTTGTTCTTGACGATGATGGTGAACCTGTTTTAGAGCAAATATATTCTGTATCTACAGGGACTGTTCTAACAATTAATACAAAAACTAAAAAGCTTTATAATGATGGTAAGGAATTGATGGATATTTCTTCATCTTTCACTCCACAGAAAATAGAATTCATGAAAGCTGGAAGTTCTTATGCTATTGTATTTGGCAAAAAACTACAAGCTTTTGCAGCTAAAACATTAAAAGAAAAATTATCTCCTGTATTTGCCGCATCTAAAGAAATTTCCATTAAGAATCAGGGGCTAACAGCAGTGGAGAAAATTTTCAACAAAAATGCGGTTGGTACTTCTGGAGCTACACTACATGCTGGGTCTTATGTTCGTGTAGAAGTAAATATTGTTGGTTCTCAAGATACAACTGGCTTAATGACTTCTCAAGAATTAGAAATGATGGCAGCCACAACCATATCACCAATTGTTGATGGTGCTTATCAGTCTGGATGTCACACTGCTTCTGTATGGGATTTAAAATCTCAAACAAATATTCCAAGACTCATGAAATTTATGAGTGATTTTGGACTTATTACAGCACGTCATCCAGATAATAAATACCATCCAATGACCGATGTAATTCATAAAGTACTAAATGATCTTACCATAGATGATTGGGCAATTATTATTGGTGGAGATTCACACACTAGAATGTCTAAAGGAGTTGCTTTTGGTGCAGACTCTGGTACAGTTGCGTTAGCATTAGCTACCGGTGAGGCTTCCATGCCAATACCAGAATCTGTTAAAGTAACTTTCAAAGGTAAAATGAAAGACTACATGGATTTTCGTGATGTAGTTCATGCAACTCAACATCAAATGCTAAAGAAATTTAATGGAGAAAATGTATTTCAAGGTAGAATTATTGAAGTTCATATAGGAACACTTCTTGCGGATCAAGCATTTACTTTTACAGATTGGACAGCAGAAATGAAAGCAAAGGCATCTATCTGTATTTCTCAAGATGATACGCTTATTCAATCACTTAATATTGCTATAGGTCGAATTCAAATAATGATTGATAAAGGAATGGATAATGAGGGTCAAGTTCTTCAAGGGCTTATTGATAGAGCTAATAAAAGAATTGATCAAATTAAATCTGGAGAAAAACCTCCTTTAACACCTGATGAAAATGCTAAATATCATGCAGAGTTTGTTGTAGATTTAGATATTATCGATGAACCAATGATTGCAGATCCAGATGTTAATAACGAAGATGTATCTAAACGATATACACATGATACCATTCGTGAAATCTCATTCTATGAAGGAGAAAAGCACATTGATTTAGGTTTTATCGGATCTTGCATGGTTCACAAAGGAGATATCAAGATAGTAGCTAAGATGCTAAAAAATATAGAGGAACAATATGGAAAAGTTGAATTTAAAGCTCCACTAGTAGTTACAGCCCCTACCTACAATATCATAGATGAACTTAAATCTGAAGGAGATTGGGAGATTTTACAAAAATATTCTGGTTTTGAATTTGATGATTCAGCTCCAAAAGGTGAAGCTAGATTAGAATACGATAATATCTTATATCTTGAACGTCCTGGATGTAATCTTTGTATGGGTAATCAAGAGAAAGCAGAGAAAGGGGATACAGTTATGGCTACTTCTACACGTTTATTTAAAGGTAGAGTCGTGAAAGATTCAGATCGAAAAAAAGGAGAATCATTATTAGCATCAACCCCAGTAGTTGTTCTTTCTGCAATACTTGGTAGGACTCCTACTATCGAAGAATATAAGACAGCAGTTGAAGGAATAAAACTTACTCAATTTGCACCTCCAATTAAGAAAATGGCTTCAAAGCCAGGACACTTACTAACTTATTAATAACCATTTACTACTTTGATTTAGATTTTGGAAGTATTCTTTTTGGCTCAAACCACGGCTTAACATTATCAATTTGTTTACCAAGATCAATAGGTACTATATTTGCTTCAAGTACCCTTTGTCTAAAAACTACAGAAAGAGAATCTTTAATTTTTATTTAGTCAGCATGATTTGCAAGATTATTTAATTCTTGATTGTCAAATTTGTGATCGTATAATTCATAACTTAAATTTCCACTATACTGCCACAGAGTTAATCTGTATAGTATCGTTTAGTTTTATTTTGTTAATTTTTTAACCAATTACCGAAAAATATACAATCTCTATGCTCATTAGCAATTTTGATGTAAGTATCTTCAATTTTTAAGTTTTGCCACTTTTCAATCTCTTTTAGTTTTTTATTTTGAAGAGTTAATGATTGTATTTTTAAGTAATCATTTGCAAAGTTGGCCACATGTTCGTCAGTTCTATCGGTCACAGATAAAAGTTTAAACTTCACTGGATTCATTCTATCTTCGTCTTGTAGAACGATACTTACTTCTCCATCTTTTAATTTTTCAATTTGTGAATATAACTCTGGATCCATTTTAGTTAACTCAAAATTATAATCCTGAGTTTCGGGATTAATTAATTGACCTCCATCGTATTTAGTTTCTACCTGATCACTGACTTCCAATGCAGCGTCAGCAAAACTAATTTCACCATCCACAATTCTTTGTCTAGCGTTCTCAAGCTTATTTTTGGCTGCAGATATCTCAGAAGAATTAATTTTAGGTCTTAAAAGTATACTTCTAACATCATATTCTTGACCTCTAACCTTTTCAAGTAGTATTATGAAAAAACCAAAATCTGTTTCAAACGGATCTGATATTTCACCTTCTTGAAGAGAAAAAGCTACCTCTCTATATGTTCTGTCCATTTGAGGTTTTTTTCTATTTAAAGTATATTTACCACCATTTTTTCTTGAAGCATAATCTTCAGTGTACAATACAGCCTTTGTAGTAAAACTAGCTCCATTATCAACTACATCAGCCTTAAATTGCTCTAACTTTTCGATAACTTTTTTCTTTTCTTCTTGTGTTGTTTGAGGAATAACTACAATTTGAGCTACTTTTAACTCTGTGTTAAAAAGGGGACGATCATCTACTGGAATAGAATTAAAGAATTGTCTAACCTCTTCAGGTGTAACTTCAATTTCTTCAATTATTTTTTCTTGCATTTTTTTAGCTAATTCCGAACTCTTGTTTAATTCGAACATTTCATTTCTCAGCTCTTGTTCAGAATTTTTATTGTAGTATGATATTAATTTATCCATTGACCCAATTTGTTTAGCAAATGCATCAACTTGTTGATCTACAAAAGATTGAATTTCTTCATTATTAACAACTATACTATCTTGAATTGCATGATGCTGATAAAGCTTATCTTCTAATAGCTTTCCAAATACTTGACATCTAGTCATATCATCGGTAGAAATCCCTGATGCTTTAAGTTGGTCGAACTGCTTGTCTATATCTGAATCTAAAACTAAAAAATCACCAACAACCGCAGCGACTCCGTCTATTTTCTTTTTACCATCGTCTATTGACAAGTTATTTTGAGATAACATCAAGTTATTACTTAATATAGCCATGACAACTAAACTAGTTTTGTATATGTATTTAGTAAATTTCAAATCTTTTATTTTTAATTGCATCTGTAGTTATATCTTTTCTTAATTGATCTATAAATTTTAATTTTCTACTGTTTATAATCATTCTTTTAAGTGTTTCAGAAACATAATCTAAAGGTGCATATTGATTACTTTTAAGAACATCTTTTATATTAATCAAATATAAACCTAATGAGTCTTTGATTTCAATAAAATTGGATTTTTTTAACATATAATTATTGACCTTTTTTAAATCTGGTAATTGATAAAAAACTTCATTTTTATTTCTCCAAACAGAATCATTAAAGGAGTATCTATTAAACTGAAAAGAAAGTGAATCTAGATACTTTAAATCATCATTATTAAATCTTTTCAATTTAGATTTAAAAAGATTTATATCTGGATTAACTTTAGATAAATAAATAAATCGAATTTTAAATAGCTCTTCATTTAACTTGAAAGTTTCTTTATATTTAACATAAAGACTATCTAACTCAAACTTAGAAACCTCTAAATTCATATTTTTCTCAATCAACGCATCGATATATGAATTAATTAATATTTCATTTTTATAATTATCAACAAGCTCTTGGATGTTATTTTGATTCTCTTCTGGGAGATTAATTAATGCTCTATTAATTAATAATTTATTAGTAGCCCAATTATTAATATAGTTATTTATGATAATGGTACTATCATTAGAGTTAGAGCTAGTGTCTAAGACATCTTTAACATCACTTTGAGATAAATAGTCATCATTCACTCTTGCCAAGTCGACATTAGATGTATTCTTAAAATAATTATCACAAGAAAAAAATAATAAAAATATTACTAGATAGCGCATTACTTAATAATGGTTTTTTTGATTTTTTTTAAAACTTTTTTATCTATAAAAATAGCCTTTTTTTGCCTAAGTGATGTAATCCAGTTATTTTCAAATATTATTTGATATTTAGAAATAACTTCACCTGAAATATCTTCATATAAAGGATTAGCGTTATTAGCAATTTTAAATAGTGATTTGTTATTTTTAAAATAAGTCTTTAAGCCAATTGTATCTTCCTTAGCTTTATTCCAAACTTCATTTTGCATTAAATCAAACAACATTAATCCTTCTTTATATTCGTTATAAATATAGCGATATTCCGTATTCTCAGATAATAAGTTTGATTTATAATAATTCATTACAGATTGATTTATAAAATCTTTATATAAATCAGTGACTGAGCTATAAATTGATCCGTTACTAAGTGATGTATTAACAATATAATTTGCAAAATCTAAATAATTTAGTGTTTTATCATTAATCTTAAATAATATCTTTTTTTTATTAATTGTAGATGGTATTTTCCAAATATTATTAGCGTTGTGACCATTTAGTTGATCTGTAAAATAAGTTAAGTCATTATCATAATTTATAGAATATTTATTCAATAACTTTTTATAAAATGAATTAGAGATTACTGAAGACCTAGAGTTGTTTTTTACTTTTTTAAGTAATGATGATTCCATTTCTTTAAAGGAACTTAATTTAGATTTTGAATAGAGCTTTAAAATATGCCAACCAAACTTAGTTTCTATAGGTTTTGAAATTTCATTAATCTCTGTTAAGTCAAAAGCAGCTTTTTCAAATGGAAGAGAATTTAACTGACCACTTGTAAATGGTTTAAGTCTTCCTCCTACGCTAGATGTATTTTTATCATCTGAGTATTTTTTAGCAAAACTTTCAAAATTGTCACCTCTAATAATTGAATCATATAAGGAGTTGATTTTTGATTGAGAATTATTATTATCTTTTGATAACATTATGTGTCCAACGGTAACTTCTCCAAGAGACTCTCTTTTGTCCTCTACTTTTAAAACATGAAAACCAAATCTTGTTCTAAATGGCATAGATATATCTCCTACTTTAGTTTCATAGGCTTTCGATTCAAATGAATAAATCATTTTAAATGCAGAAAAGTATCCTAAATCTTCTACGAAAATATTTTTTCCATCGTGATATTTTTTTATTAAATATGATAAATCATAATTTTTAAAATCTTCTCTGTAAGAAATAAGTTTATTATAAATATCTAATGTATCTAAATCTTGCTCTTCAATTCTTATTAGAATATGACTTGCTTTTATTTCAGTTTTAGTCCTTAGATAGGCTTCATTTAACATTGAATCTTGCGAATTTTTATCAAATAAATAATTAGAAGCCAACTGAGTAGAATACTTATTTAACTCTGAAATATAACTTTCTTTTTTATCATATTTTTTCTCATAAGCTTCTAAAACCTTTAACTTATAATCTATATAAAGCTGCAAGTAATTATCTATGTCTTTTTGAGAATTATCAGTAATTAAATCTAAATTTTTGTTGTAAACTCTTAAAAATTCTTTTGTATTCACAGAATCATCTCCGATTGTAAAAAGTATATCGTTGGAATTATTTTGCGTAAAGCACAGGGAAGTTGTAAAAAAAATTAATAAAATAAAATTTTTCATATTTAAAATAATTAATATCTCTATTATCTAGAGTAGTTTGGAGCTTCTTTGGTTATACTAACTCCATGTGGATGACTTTCTACTATACCTGAAGAGGTGATTTTTATAAATTTAGATGTATTTTTAAAAGTCTCGATATCTTTAGATCCACAATAACCCATCCCTGCTCGTAGTCCTCCAATAAACTGATGAATACTTTCATTAAGTTTGCCTTTAAAAGGTACTCTACCTACAATTCCTTCGGGTACTAATTTTTTTATATCATCTTCTACATCTTGAAAGTATCTGTCTTTACTACCTTCCTTCATAGCTTCTACCGAGCCCATACCTCTATATGTCTTAAACTTTCTTCCTTCATAGATTATTGTTTCCCCAGGTGATTCTTCAGTACCAGCAATCAAAGAACCTAACATAACACAGTCTGCACCTGCAGCAATTGCCTTAGATATATCTCCTGTGTATCTAATTCCACCATCAGCAATAACTGGAACTCCTGAATTTTTTATAGCATTTGATACTTCAATTATAGCAGATAATTGTGGAAAACCTACTCCTGCTATTACCCTAGTTGTACAAATAGAACCAGGTCCAATACCTACTTTAACCGCATCTGCTCCTGCCTCAACCAAATATTTAGCTGCTTCTGCTGTAGCTATATTTCCAACTATAACATCTAAATTTGGAAACTTATTTTTTATTTTTTTTAAAACTTCTACTACTCCTTTAGTATGGCCATGTGCAGTGTCAATTATTATTGCATCAACTTCAGATTTAACCAATGCTTCAGCTCTATTTAAAGCATCTGAAGTCACGCCAATAGCAGCAGCAACTCTTAACCTTCCGTAAACATCCTTATTAGAGTTTGGCTTAAGTGTTAATTTTGTTATGTCTCGAAAGGTTATTAAACCCACAAGCGTATTGTTTTTATCTACAACTGGAAGTTTTTCAATTTTATGATCTTGTAAAATCACTTCAGCTTCTTGTAAAGAAGTTCCTTCAGAAACTGTTACAAGGTTTTTAGTTGTCATAACTTCAGAAATAGGTCTACTATTATTTTTTTCAAACCTTAAATCTCTATTAGTCACTATTCCAATTAGTTTTTTATTTCCATCAACTATAGGAATACCTCCAATTCTATATTCTTTCATGTAAGATTTGGCATCGTTTACAGTAGAATCCAAAGGAAGGGTTACTGGGTCAATGATCATTCCACTTTCTGCTCTTTTAACACGCTTAACTTTCTCAGCTTGCGCTTTGATAGTCATGTTTTTATGTAAAACTCCAATACCTCCCTCTTGAGCTATAGCTATAGCCATTCTGCTCTCAGTGACTGTATCCATAGCAGCTGAAATGATAGGGATATTTATAGAAATATTTTTTGAAAATTTAGTTTTTATTGACACATCTCTTGGAAGAACTTGAGAATAGTTAGGCACTAACAATACATCGTCGTACGTTAGTCCTTCTCCAATAATTTTGTTTTGGTGTGATTTCATTGCAATTAGGTTATAATTGCATGCAAATATACGACTAAATATTTAGTTCTTACAAATGGGGTTATCAAGAAGTCGTAGAATAAAAAAAAGAAGTAACCTAACGACAGATTACTTCCTTTTTAACTAAACTAATACAAATTAATTAATTAAAATTAATTTACTGTAACCAAAAATTAATCAAGAGTTATAACAATTGAAATAATATTTGGTAATTCATTCACGGGTGAATATTTTAAAATCTTTTACCTACAGATAAACTTAAACTAGTAGCCTTAAATTATGATCTATTGCTTTGACTATCATTATTATTTAGAATCATTATTAATAGTGCAAATATATAATACATAATTAATAAAACAATATTATTTAGAATAATTTTAAATAAAAAAAAATAACAGAGCAAAAAGACTTAATTACGTATATTTGTAATGTTATGTTAAAACAGAAAAACACCATTTTATTTGATAGTAAGTGCAACTTATGTTCTAAGTCTGTCAAAAAAGTAATGAAATTAGACAAGAATAAAATCTTTAAATTTATTTCTAATAACAGTGATTATGGTAAAGAGTTAATTAATGAGTTTAATTTAAATTCTATTACTACAGAAACTATAATATTATTTACAAGCGAGAAAGAGTTTTTAATAAAATCTGATGCAGCGATTTCTATTATAACACGTCTTAATATAATCTTTAAAATATTTAATATACTACTAGTTATACCAAAAGTAATTAGAGATAAAGTATATGATTACGTGGCTAAAAACAGATACAAATGGTTTGGAGAAAATGATAGCTGTGAAATAATTTAATGGTATTTATTAAAAAGTTCTAATGATTGGTTGTAACAGCTTTCAAACCGAATTGGATTTACATTATTTGATATTTTATTAGCATTTAAGAAAGAAATTATTTTTTCGGTGGGCATATTGCCAACCAACTCGTCACTAGCCATAGGACAGCCTCCAAATCCCTTTATAGCGCCATCAAATCTTCTACAACCAGCTTCATAAGCACTTTGCATTTTTTCATGCCAAGTATTTGGATCAGAATGAAGGTGAGCTCCGAACTCAATATGTTTATAATTATCTAACACAGATGAAAAAATAGAACTTATAGAATCCGAATTAGATGTACCAATAGTATCACTTAAGGAAATAATCTCAACTCCCATTTGACTTAATTTATCTATCCAGTGATTAACAATATTTAAATTCCATGGGTCGCCATATGGATTTCCAAAGCACATGGACAAATACACTACAACTTTTTTATTACTACTATTAGCAATAGAAATAATTTCTTTCAATTCGTTCTCTGAATCGTTAATAGTTTTATTTGTATTTCTCATCTGAAAATTTTCTGAGATAGAAAATGGGTAGCCTAAGTAGCTAACTTTATCAAACTCAGAAGCTTTCAAGGCCCCTTTTTTATTAGCAACAATAACTAATAATTTTGAAATAGATTTTGATAAGTCAATACTATCAATAATAATTGAACTATCCGAAAGTTGGGGTATGGCTTTAGCCGAAACAAAACTACCTATATCCACAACATCAAACCCAACATCTACAACAGTTTGCAAATAACTTAGTTTAGTAAGTGTAGGTATAAAAGTCTTGATACTTTGCATAGCATCTCTAGGACATTCAATGATCTTTACTTTATCAAACATTAAATAAAAATAAAACTAATTTATTTAATAAAGGTTTAAACAGAAAAAAGTATTGCAGTGGCTATAGCTATAAAAATTAAAATCTGTATCCATTTCATTACTATATGAAATATTTTAAAATCAATTAAATATCTAGAAATAACAGTAGAAAACAATACTATTGAGCAAAAAACAATTGCAGTAGTTAGCATAAATAAAAGTCCTAATATGTAAAATTGAGACACAAGATTTAACTCATCAGAGCTTAAAAACAAAAAAGATGGAAAAAATGATAAAAAGAAAAAATAAACTTTAGGGTTTAAAATATTCATCAATAAGCCTGTAATAAAATTATTACTATTAGATTTATTGATCTTTTTTACTTTTGTTATTTCAAAAAATAGTGGGGATTTATATACTCTAAAAGCCAAAATTAACATATAAGAAAAACCTAAAATTTTAATGAAAAGAAAAATATTTTGATTAAAACTTATGATCTCTGATACACCAAAAGCTACTAATGTGGTATGAAATAAACATCCTGTCACTAAACCTAGAACTGTAAATAAGCCAGCTTTCTTTCCGTTATATAGAGTGTTAGATAAAACAAATATATTATCTGGCCCTGGAGATAATGCCATTAAAAAACTAGCAATAATAAACGTCAATATAAATTCCAAATTATTTTATAATTTATACAAAAGTAAGTATTTCAATATTTATTATATTTGCACAAAATATATCTACATGAAAATTTCTTACTCATTATTAATATCTTTCTTTTTATTGCTAACTACTACAAATAGTTTTTCTCAGAAAATGCAATATTGTGCTACTGAAACAACAGAGGAAAATCGACAGTTTATAGAGGATAATATGGATTTAATACGATATTATGAAAATGAATACTATTTATTAAAGGAAAGTAAATCGTCTACAGCGCTAACAAGCATCCCTGTTAAGATACATATAGTAACAAATGATGATGGAAGTGGAGGGATAGAAATAAATGATGTTCTTTCAGAATTTGATGAGGTAAATTCATATTTTCAAAATTCATTTGTAGAGTTTTATATATGTGATGAGGTAAACTATATTAATAGCTCTTCCTTGTATCAATTTGATACAGAAAACCAACAAGATTTACTATATGAAAATCACCAATCAGACATATTAAATGTTTATTTTGTAGATGAAATTGCATTCGGAGAAGGTTACGCTTGTGGATATACTTATTTACCTGGAAACTCTAGTCAATATTACGATGTAGTAGTTATGCAAAATAGTTGTACTACATCAAATGATAATACAACTTTAACTCACGAGATGGGGCACCACTTAAATCTAACTCATACTCATGGAGATACAAACGGAACTTTAACAGACGAGTTAGTTAATGGTACCAACTGCGCTACCGCTGGAGATTATTTGTGTGATACACCTGCTGACCCACAGCTAAACGGAGGAAATGTTAATAATGTTAACTGTCTATACTCTGTTTCAGGTACTCCCCCGACAGATGCTCAAGGGAATTTATTTGATCCAGATACCAGTAACATAATGTCTTACGCTCCTCAAGCATGTACAAATACAATTACCGATCAACAATATGCTAGAATGTATGCTGGATACCATGCTTATAAAAATTATTACGCATGTCCCTCACTAAATGTAGCTTTTAGCTCAGATGAGACAGCAGTAGATTGTGGTGAACAGTTAGAAGTAAACTTTAGTGACAATAGTACTAACTCTAATACTTGGGAGTGGGATGTGAATGGAGATGATGTAATAGATTATACAGAATCAAGTTTTTCTCACACCTATGAATCTCCTGGTAGTTATGATGTAAGCCTTACGATATCTAATGGAAGTGAAACTATAACAAAAGTTTTCCCTAACTATATAAGTTTTGAAGCAAATTTATTTGAAACATCAAAAATATTTTTAAATGTAAGTGTCAAAAATGGAGTAAATCAAAACACTTGGGAATTTAAAGATAGTTCTGGAAGTGTATTATATTCTGGTGGACCATATGACACAGCAAATGGAGTAGGAGAAACCTATAGCCATGAATTTGACGCAGGACTAGATTGTTATACATTCACGATGTATGATTCTAATGGAGACGGATTAACTAATGATAGTTGGAATCAAGGATCTGAATATTATGAACTTTTAGATGAAAATAATATTACTATAAAATACGGAAGAGATTTTGGTTCTGAAGAATCAACATCTATAAAAAATGAATATTTAAGCTTATCAAATCCTATGGATATCAGTTTTATGATTTATCCAAACCCTGCAAGTGATTTTATTAATTTAAAAAGTGACTCGGCTATTGACGGATATTTAATTTATGATATAAAGGGTAGTTTGATTTTAGAAGGCACAAATAATAACTCAAATGATTTAACCATTTCATTAAAGAATGTTTATTCGGGTATTTACTTTGTACAGATTAAATCTGGAGCTTATAAAGAAACTGTTAAGTTTATTAAAAAGTAAACTTAAATTCTATTTAACAATGCTTTATTTATAGATTTAATTAAGTTAGGTCCTTCATATATAAATCCAGTATAAATCTGTATTAAATCTGCACCTGCATCAAATTTTTCTAGTGCATCTTCAACAGAGTGTATACCTCCTACTCCAATTATTGGAATAGTTTTATTACTATTTTTTGAAATGAATTTAATAACCTCTGTAGATCTTGTAGATAAAGGTTTACCACTTAATCCACCTAGTTCCTTTTTATTATCTGATTTCAAATTTTCTCTGTTAATCGTAGTATTAGTTGCAATTATTCCATCAAGTCCAGTATCCTTGACTATAGAGATAATATCCATTAATTGATTATCATTTAAATCAGGTGCAATTTTAAGTAATACAGGTTTTGGTGATTTTTTACCTCGGTTAATTAAAAGTAGTGAGTTGATTAATTTTGTTAATGGCTCTTTCTCTTGTAAATCTCTTAAATTAGGAGTGTTTGGTGAACTAACATTTACAACAAAATAATCAACGTGATTAAATAGTAGATTAAAGCTAGCTATATAGTCATCAATTGCTAGAGAATTAGGAGTAATCTTGTTTTTACCAATATTACCTCCGATTAATACATTTTTATTATTTTTTAAATTTTTAACTACTTCGTCTAATCCAACATTATTAAATCCCATTCGATTAATAATACCAGAATCCTCTACTAGACGAAAAAGTCGCTTCTTTGGATTTCCAGACTGGGGCTTAGGTGTAACTGTTCCGATTTCAATAAAACCAAAACCGAAACTACTTAGCTCATTGTATAATTCAGCATTTTTATCAAATCCAGCAGCCAAACCTACAGGGTTTTTAAATTTAATTCCAAATAATTTTTTTTCTAATCTTGAATCATCTAACGTATAAATCTTACGGACAATTAAATTGACCAGTGGGATTTTAAATAAAATCTTTATCGAGAAAAATATAATATTGTGTATTTTTTCTGGATCTACTAAAAAAAGAATTGGTAAAATTATTTTCTTGTACATTATTAAATTATTGAATAGAGTGCAAAAGTAAAATAAAAACAATGAACAAAAAAGTATGTCAGATAGTTCTTGCTAGTTATTATTTAGATACATAATTTTGAAAAAAATGATATTCTATGTTAGATGAAAAAAAAATTATAGATCGCTTTATCTCATATGTAAAAATTGATTCACAAAGTAATGCTAACTCAGTAGCAACTCCTAGTACAGAAAAACAGTGGAATATTGCAAATAAGCTGGTTCAAGATTTAAATGACATAGGACTAAGCGAAGTATCCATTGACGAAAATGCATATATTTATGCAACTCTTCCTTCAAATATTAAAAAAAAATGTCCAACTATAGGATTTATATCACATTTTGATACTTCACCTGATTTTTCAGGTACTAACATTAAACCACAAATAGTAAAAAATTATAACGGAGGAGATATTGTTTTAAATAAAACCAAGAACATAATACTATCTTCAGAATATTTTTCTGAAATCAAGCAATATATAGGGCAGACAATAATTACAACAGATGGGAATACACTACTAGGTTCGGATGATAAAGCAGGTGTATGTGAAATTATTTCTGCAATGGAATTTTTGATAAATAACCCTGATATAAAGCATGGTGATATTAAAATTGGTTTTACTCCAGATGAAGAAATTGGAAGAGGAGCTCATAAATTTGATGTTGCTAAATTTGGAGCAGACTGGGCTTACACAATGGATGGTAGTCAAATAGGAGAATTAGAATATGAAAATTTCAACGCAGCCTCTGCAATTATAAAAATTAAAGGCAGAATAGTTCACCCAGGATACGCAAAAGGGAAACTTGTAAACTCGATGTATTATGCTAGTAAATTCATAAGCATGGTGCCTTTGGACGAAACTCCAGAAAAAACTGAAGGGTATGAAGGGTTTTATCATTTAACATCGATAAAGGGATTGGTGGAACAAACGGAACTACAATATATAGTTAGAGATCATGACTTAAATAAATTTAAAAATAGAAAAGCATTTTTAATCAATCTTATTAAAAAGTTAAATAAAGAGTTTGATCAAAATATATTTGAAATAAAAATTGCCGATCAATACTTTAATATGAAAGAGAAAGTAGAACCTCACATGCATATTGTTGATATTGCAGAAAAAGCCATGAAAGCACTAAATATAAAACCATTAATAAAACCTATCAGAGGGGGTACAGATGGTTCTCAATTAAGTTATATGGGATTACCTTGCCCTAATATATTTGCAGGAGGTCATAACTTCCACGGTAAATACGAGTATTTACCTGTAAATAGCATGATGAGTGCAATAAAAGTTATTTGTAAAGTTTGTGAAATAACTACTGACTATAAGAATACTATTTAGCTTTTGAAGAAGGTTTATTTAACTTCTCACTCATATCCATAGAGATGGCAGCACGATCAAATTTAATTTTACCTGCCTGAGTTTCAATAACACAGCTATTGTCTTTGTCATTTAATTCAAAAACCTTTCCATACATACCACTTTTAGTAACTATTCTATCCCCTCTTTTTAAGGAAGAACTAAATAGTTTTTCTTTTTTAGATCTCTGCATAGGAGGTCTAAGAATAAAAAAGTAAAAGATTGCAAAGATTGCTACTGGAAAAATATAATCCATTAAACTTTCCATTATTGATTTAGTTTAGGTAACATTGGTTGCTTAACAGAGTTCGGATTATTTATAAAAGCAGAGATTCTAACTGACTCTTTACCTTTTTTTGTATTCGCCGTAACAGTCACAGTTTTAGATACTTTATTTGCCCCCTTACCATTAAACTTAACAGTAAATTGAGAAGATTCGCCAGGGGATAATGGTTGTCTACTCCATCCTTGAGGAACAGTACATCCACATGTACTTTTTATATCTGTAACTACTAATGGACTATCTCCTGTATTTGTATAACTAAATACAGTTTCTTGTGCAGCTCCATTACTAATAGTACCAAAGTCATGACTAGTTTTGTCAAATGTCATTTCAGCAAAACTTGTTGAAACAGCATCACGCTTTGAAGCAACTTCGACATTTTTAGTCTCTACCTTACTAAAGGGATCATTTTTACAAGAAGTTAAAGTGAAGATTAAAGATAAAGCAGATAAAAGAATTATGTTTTTCATTTTGATGTATTTGTAATTAATATTATATAATAAATGGTAAAAATAGAAAAAAAAATTATTCCACCAAACCTCTACCCTCTTTAATGATTAAACTGTTTTTAGAATAATCTTTTACAATTGCGTCTAGTATTCCATTAACAAACACATTACTCTTAGGAGTTGAGTATTCTTTTGATAATTCAATATATTCATTTATTGTAACCTTAACTGGGATAGTTGGAAAATTAAGGAATTCACTTATAGCTAAATTCAAAATAACATAATCTATGTTAGCAATTCTATCTGGATCCCAATTTGCAGTTTTCTTTGAAATCTCTTCATTATAAGTTTTAAAATTATCGATAGTTAATTTTAATAAATCTCCAGCAAATTTTTTATCATCTGAATCTTTAAAAAGTGTAGGGATAAAATAAGACACAGGAGAATCATCATTTGACTTGTTTAGCATTTTAACTATTGAGGTATTCACAACAGGAAAATCATCACTCCATGTAATATTTTTATCCTCTAGGTAATTATATAGCTTTTCATTAGTAGCTACTATTTTTTTAAAAAAAGAAACAATAAATATCTTGTCTGAATTGAAATCATTAGTAGAATCACTTAAATAATCAGAATATAGATCACTTTTTATTAAATCGTCAAAAACAGCATCAACATATTCATTATCTAACTTCCATACATTTAATTTTCTTTTTTTTAACTCCCCTTCAATTAACTTATTAGATCTTAGCAAAAGTAACATCCTGTTATTGATAAACTTTTTGTTGGGGTTAATATCATCCGATGTAGCTAGATGTTTTTTTTGGGCAATTTTAAGGTATGATTCAGCTTTGATTTGAACTTCAATCATTAGAGAGATTAAAATGAGATATAAATCATAAATATCTTCAAGACTTTTAAATAACTGATGATTAATATCCTTATCATAATTGAAATCGGATATTTTTAATGCATAAATTAGTTGCATAATTTTTAGACGAATATGTCTTCTGTTTAACATTTTAAAGAACTATTTATGGATATTAATATTAATTAAAAAACTTTACTCTAATTTTGCGCAATATAATATAAAATATGAAGTATTATTTATAAGTTAGACATTTAAATACATATATTAATTGAAAGAGTTATCCTACATAAATAAATACTTTTTTAAGTATAAGAAAAATTTAATAAGTGGAATTATAATAATAATTGCTGCCAGGATGCTATTACTAATCACTCCTGGTCTAATAAGAAATTCCATTAATGTTATTGATGATTACAGAACTGGACTAAGCACAGATTTAAAGCTAGTTGAAAATGAATTAATAACAAATATTTTTTTAATTCTATTAGCTTCAGCTCTTGCAGGGTTATTTACATTTTTGACTAGGCAAACTATTATAAATGTTTCTAGGTACGTTGAGTTTGATTTAAAAAATGAAATATATAGTCAATATCAAAAATTATCGTTGAATTTCTATAAAATGAATCAAACAGGAGATTTGATGAATAGAATAAGCGAAGATGTAGCTAAAGTTAGAATGTATGTTGGCCCTGCTTTAATGTATTCAATAAACACTATAACTCTACTAATTATAGTTGTTATATACATGTATAAACAATCACCCATACTTACCTTTTACACATTAAGCCCTTTACCATTTTTATCCATTACGATATACAAATTGAGTAAGTTAATTAACAAAAAAAGTACAACTGTTCAAGAATGCCTATCCGAATTATCTTCATTTAGTCAAGAATCTTTTAGCGGAATAAGGCTAATAAAATCTTATTCAATTGAAGAAAAAAACTCTAAAGACTTCGATGCTCTTTCAGAAAAATGTAAAAAAAGCCAAATTAGTCTAGTGAAGCTCCAAGCTTTATTTTTTCCTCTTATGATTTTATTAATAGGTCTCAGTAATTTATTAGTGATTTACGTTGGTGGTATACAGTATTTTGAAGGCAAGTTAGAGGGAATTGGTACAATAGCTGAATTTATTATATATGTTAATATGCTAACATGGCCTGTTGCATCTCTAGGCTGGATAAGTTCCATAATACAGCAAGCAGAAGCATCACAAAAAAGAATAAATGAGTTTTTAGAACAAAAATCTGAAATAATAAATAAAAGCGAAGAGCAAGTAGAGATAAATGGAGAGATTGAGTTTAAAAATGTAGGGTTTACTTATAAGGATACCGGGATAAAAGCTCTAAAAGACATTAATTTTAAACTTAACATTGGGGATAAGCTAGGAATTATTGGTAAAACAGGGTCAGGTAAATCTACACTACTCAATTTAATTGTTAGATTGTATAACATTGATAATGGTGATATAACTATAGATAATAAAAACATTGAAGAAGTTAATATTAAATCATTGAGGTCCCAAATTGGATATGTTCCGCAGGATGTATTCTTATTTTCTGATTCTATAGAGAATAATATAAAATTTGGGTCTATTAATTCTAGTACAGAAGAAGTTATAGAAGTTAGTAAAATTTCAGATATTCATAATGATATTTTAGGCTTCAAAAATAAGTATAAAACTATTTTAGGTGAAAGAGGAGTTAATTTAAGTGGGGGACAGAAGCAAAGAATATCAATTGCAAGAGCATTAATCCGTAAACCAAAACTATTAATTTTTGATGATTGCCTTTCTGCAGTAGATACAGAAACTGAGGAAAATATTATAAATTCTTTAAATAATTTGGACTACTCAACAACATCGATAATTGTAAGTCATAGAATATCTTCTATAAAAAACGCAAACAAAATAATAGTTTTAAATAACGGACAAATTGAAGAGATAGGTACACATACAGAGTTAATGGAGAAAAAAGGGTACTATAAACAAACCTATGAGCAACAACTAATTGAAAAAGAAATTTCTGAATAAGTTGTGAAGTTTAGTTTTTTTTATAGATTTGAATTAAATAATTAAATTTTATATTATGGAAAACAATGATTTTAGAGACAGAGAAGAGATTTTTTCTAAGGTATTAAGAGCAGGAAGAAGAACATATTTTTTTGATGTAAGATCCACTAAAGCAGGAGATTACTACTTAACCCTTACTGAGAGTAAAAAATTTACTAATGACGATGGTTCTTTTCATTATAAAAAACATAAAATATACCTATACAAAGAAGATTTTAGTGAATTTTCAAGTATACTTAATGAAATGACGGATTACGTTGTTAACGAAAAAGGAGAAGAAGTAATAAGTGAACGTCATCAAAAAGATTTTAAAAAAGAAGAATATTCTGAAAGTGAGATTATCAAAACAGAGGATACAGAAGATACAAAACCAACTGATAACAAACCTACAGATTTTACAGATGTGAGTTTCGAAGACATTTAATACTATTAATAATATTTTTTAAAAAACCGTAATGAATAATTACGGTTTTTTTTATATTTATATCTAAATCAAATTTTTATGAAAAATATATTTTTATTATCGTTGTTAAGCTTTACGATGATTTCCTTTGGACAAAGTGAAGTTAATTTAGAGTATTATTTTTCACAGCAAGATATTACATCTCTTAATAAAGATATTCCAACTCCAGAGAGCGTTATCGGACATCAAGTTGGTAAATGGCATATAACTCATGATAAACTCGTTGAATACATGAAGGAATTAGCTAATAGTTCAGATAGAATCACTATCGATGAAAGAGGTAAAACATTTGAGGACCGCCCCTTAGTTTTATTAACTATTACCTCAGAAAAAAATCAAAAAAATATTAAAGAGATTCAGAAAAATCATATATCATTAACAAATGCTAGCCAGGAAACTAACCTAGAAAAATCTCCATTAGTAGTATATCAAGGGTTTTCTATTCATGGTAATGAACCTAGTGGTTCTAATTCAGCATTATTATTAGCATATTATTTAGCTGCATCAAACAGTGACTTTATAAATCAATTATTAGAAAATACAGTTATACTGTTAGACCCTTCTTTTAATCCTGATGGACTACAAAGGTTTGCATATTGGGCAAATAGTAATAAAAACATCAATCTAAATCCGGATCCAAATGACAGAGAATACAATGAAGTTTGGCCGGGTGGAAGAACAAATCATTATTGGTTTGATATGAACAGAGATTGGTTGCCTGTACAGTTACCAGAATCTAGAGCAAGGATTAAAACTTTTCACGAATGGCTACCTAATATCCTTACAGATCATCACGAAATGGGGACTAATTCTACTTTCTTTTTCCAACCTGGAGTACCTTCAAGAACTCACCCATTAACATCGAAATTAAATCAAGATCTTACCCGAAAAATATCAAAATATCACGTAAAAGCACTTGATCAGATTGGATCACTATACTATTCTGAAGAACAATTTGATGACTTTTACTATGGCAAAGGGTCAACGTTTCCGGATATAAATGGGGGAATTGGAATATTATTTGAACAAGCTAGCTCTAGAGGTCATATTCAAAATAGTGATAACGGAGTTCTTACATTTCCA
Source organism: Flavobacteriaceae bacterium (assembly GCA_028825365.1). GTDB lineage: Bacteria > Bacteroidota > Bacteroidia > Flavobacteriales > Flavobacteriaceae > SGZJ01. The sequence goes on from JAPKAF010000018.1 coordinate 20,399, forward strand.
TTTACAATTAAAAATCAGTTAACTGCAGGTCTATCTACTCTAGATGCTGCTTTAAATATGAGAAAAGAAATATTAAGCTATCAATACAATTTCTATAAAAAATCAAGAGAAGAGGCGAAAAAAGAGAAAAATTCAGCTATAGTATTTGGAGATGAAAAAGATGCAGCGAAAGCCTACCACTTAGCTGAAATTTTAAAAAGACATAAAATTAAATTTCATAAAATAAAAAATGATTTTACAAAAGAAAAAATAAATTACAAAAAAGAACACGCTTATATTATTCCTAAAAATCAAAAAAACCTAAAACTAATAAATGCTATGTTTGAAAAAAGAACAAGTTTTCAGGATAGTTTATTCTATGATGTTTCCGCATGGACTTTTCCACTAGCATTTAACTTAGATTACAATATGGATGTGTCAATGGATATGGCTGGTGAAGAAATAGTAGATTTAAATCTACCTAAGGGAGGTGTTAATTCTAAAAGTGATTATGCATATTTGTTAAGTTGGAACGATTACTACTCTCCTGGGCTTTTAAATGAAATTCTAAATAATAACATATTAGCTAAAGTAGCTTTAAAAGAATTTGTGTTAAATAATAAAAAATATGATTACGGAACAATTCTTATTCCTGTAAAAAATCAAAACATTTCTAGTAAATCTTTGTATGAACTACTAAATAAATTAGCAAATAAAAATCATTTAATTATCGATGGTGTAAATACAGGACTAGCTAATGGAATAGATCTAGGTAGCTCAAAATTTAAAAAAATAGAAAAACAAAATATTGCTATAATTGTTGGAGAAGGAGTAAACTCTTATGATGCAGGTGAAATATGGCATCTTTTTGATACTAGGTATAATATTATGCTTACAAAGCTGGATGTTAAATCTATTTCCAGGTCTGACTTATCTAAATATTCATCTATAATTATCCCAAGCTCTAAAGGTTTATCTGATGTGAATTCAAAAAAAGTTATTGAATGGACACAAAATGGAGGTAATCTAATAACTTTTAAAAATTCATTGAATTGGGTAAACAAAAATAAGTTGTTAGATTTAAAAATAAAATCAAGTACAATCCCTACAAAAAATGTATCCTTTGGTCAAAAAGATAATCATCGTGGTGCCCAGGTAATAGGTGGAGCTATTTTTGAAGCCAAACTAGACTTAAGTCATCCTATTAGCTTTGGATATAAAAACGAACATATTTCGCTATTTAGAAATACAACAATATTTATGGATATTGATGAAATCAGCTATAATAACCCAATAACTTATACAGAAAGCCCTTTACTTAGTGGATATATTTCTGAAGAGAATTTAGAAGATTTAAAATTAAGTGTTCCATTTAAAACAGGTGGTTATAAAAAAGGGCAAGTGACTTGTTTTACGGATAATACAAACTTTAGAGCATTCTGGTATGGTACTAATAAATTATTGATGAATGCGATTTATTTTAGCGATCAATTTTAATTCAAGAAACGACACTTCCGTTAATAACTCTGTCTATTGGTTTAATCAAGGTTACATCACCAGATTGTACTGCACCTAAGACTAAGCAAGAACTCATTGTTTTTCCAATTTGTTTTTTAGGAAAATTTATGATAGCTGTTACCTGAGTATCAATCAAATCTTGAGTCTTATAGTTTTTTGTTATTTGGGCTGATGATTTGTAAACTCCTATGGGTCCAAAATCTATACTTAAGATATATGCTGGCTTTATAGAATCTTTATTAAAATAAGCATCAATAATAGTTCCTACTCTTATATCTATTTTTGAGAAATCATCAAAACTTAGTGCTGTGTTCATATAACAATAATACAATAATTAACAATAAAACAGTAAATAATTAGGTATGTCAAATTAAATCAAAAATGACAAGTCCATAAATCTAGTATTAACTATAAATTTTAATGTGGCGTTAACTAATCACATCCACAAGCTCCACATCAAAAATTAGATTTGCATTAGCTGGAATAACTCCTCCAGCACCAGCTTCACCATATGCTAGATCACTAGGTATAATAAACCTAGCTTTATCACCTACTGACAACAGCGCTAAGCCTTCGTCCCAACCTTTGATTACTTGACCAATGCCTAAAGTGAATTCAATTGGTTCATCTCTTTTAAATGATGAATCAAAAACTGTTCCATCTAGTAGTTGACCTTTGTAGTGAACCTTAATATTTTTTCCACTAACAGCCTTTTCACCCGTACCCTTTTCAGAAATTTTATATCTTAATCCTGATTCAGTGATGTCAAAACCATCAGAAAGATCATTTAGAGTCTTTAAGTTTTTTTCGGAAATTTCTTTTTGTCTTTGAACTACAGATTCGTTAAGAGAATTAAAAGAATCAAGCGCTTTAAATTTACTCGCCTTCTCTCCTATTCTAGATATTTTAATAACTTTTATTTCATCTCCCTGCTTTATAGAGTTAACTACATCCATACCATTAACTACATTACCGAAAACAGTATGTTTATTGTCTAGCCAAGCAGTTGGGATATGAGTAATGAAAAATTGACTGCCATTTGTTCCTGGACCAGCATTAGCCATAGATAAAATACCTGGTTTATCATGCTTTAACTCAGGGTGAAATTCATCATCAAACTTGTAACCAGGATTACCAGAACCAGTACCTAATGGGCAACCTCCTTGCACCATAAAGTCATTAATAACTCTATGAAACTTCATGTTGTCATAATAAGGAACTCCAAGATCTTTTGATGAGTTTTTCATTTCCCCCTCACAAAGAGCAACAAAGTTTCCCACTGTTGCAGGAGTTTTTTCAAATTCTAGGTTTAATGTAATTTCTCCTTTTGAGGTTTCAACTATTGCATATAAGCCATTTTCCATAATATAATTTTTATTTTGAGCGCGAAGATACAATATTAGTTAATTTATTGATAAACAGAATTGTATTAATTTGCAACTTCACTCAAGAATTTAATTCTAAAGAGTCTAAGATCTTCCTCCTCATAATCTCCTTCAAATTCATCAATTGCTAATTTTATATTATCTGACTCAGCTTCCATAAAGTATTCACCCAGCTCTTCTTGTTGATCTTCATCAAATAAGTAATCAATCCAATACTTTATATTTAACTTTGTGCCAGAATAAACAATTACTTCCATCTCTTTTATAAAATCTATCATATCTAGTGATTTAGCAGATACAATATCATCAAGAGGAAGTTTTCTATCAATACTTTGAATTATATATAGTTTTAAAGCAGAATTTGAACCAGTAGATTTTACTACTACATCTTCCTTTGTAGCAATATTATTTTCGTTTACATAATTTGTTATTAGTTCAATAAATTGTGGACCATATTTTTTAGACTTACCCTCGCCAACCCCATGAATAGTAGACATTTCTGAAATTGTTGTAGGGTATTTTAAAGTCATATCGATTAAAGAGGGATCTTGAAAAATTACGAATGGAGGTATATTTAATTTATGAGCTTCATCTTTTCTTAGATTCTTTAACATTTTTAATAAAACATCATCTCCGGAAATATTTAAACTTTTAGTGAATGTATTTTTACCAGACTGACCTGTATAATAATGATCTTTTGTCATCATGAAAGACACAGGTTTATTTAAAAATTCAAAACCCATTTCAGTGATCTTAACAATTCCATAGGTTTCTATCTCTTTTTTCAAATATCGAGCAACTATACATTGCCTAATTAAAGCCATCCAATACTCATATGGTTTATCTTTTCCGATAGAAAATAATGAGCTCTTTCTTATACTATGAGATTTAATTAACGCATTTTCTTTACCAACTAAAATATCAACTAAATCTTTCGATTTATAAATTTCTTTAGTTTGATTTATTATCTTAATGATATTCAGAACATCTGACTTAGCTTCCGACTTAGGTTTTGGAAACTTCATATTATCATCCAACATACCACCATCTCCAGTATCATTATCAAATTCTTCACCAAAATAATGCAATATAAATTTTCTTCTAGAAATTGATGTTTCCGCATAGGAAACCATTTCTTGTAAAAGAGCATGGCCTATTTCTTGTTCAGCAACAGGTTTTCCAGACATGAATTTTTCTAACTTTTCAATATCTTTATATGCATAATAGGCTATGCAATGGCCTTCTCCTCCATCACGACCAGCTCTACCCGTTTCTTGGTAGTAGCTTTCAATACTTTTTGGAATATCATGATGTATTACAAAACGAACATCTGGCTTGTCAATACCCATTCCAAAAGCTATTGTAGCGACAATAATATCAACATCTTCCATCAGAAACATGTCTTGGTGCTTAGCTCTTGTTTTTGAGTCTAAACCAGCATGATAAGGTAAAGCGTTTAACTCATTAACTTGTAATAAATAAGATATCTCCTCAACTTTCTTTCTACTTAAACAATAGATTATCCCAGATTTACCAATATTATTTTTGATGTATTTTATTATGTCCTTTTCAACTTCATTATCCTTTGTTCTAACTTCATAATATAAGTTAGGTCTATTAAAAGACGCCTTAAATGTATTGGCACCTGATATTTTTAAATTTTTTATTATATCCTCTTGAACCTTTTCTGTAGCAGTTGCTGTTAGGCCAATAATTGGAATTTCTTTATCTAATCTATCTAATATATTTCTTAAATTCCTATAGTCGGGCCTAAAATCATGCCCCCATTCACTTATGCAGTGAGCTTCATCAACAGCCATGAATGAAATATTTTGTTTTTTTAAAAATTCGATATTTGATTCTTTTGATAATGACTCTGGAGCCATATAAAGCAGTTTAGTTTTCCCGCTTGAGATATCCATTTTTACTTTATCAATTTCAGTCTTGGTTAAAGAAGAGTTTAGCACATGTGCAACTGATGCTTCATTTGAAATTGATCTAATAGAGTCAACTTGATTTTTCATTAGAGCAATTAAAGGAGAAACTACTATTGCTGTTCCTTCTTTTATCAACGCAGGTAACTGATAACACAAAGACTTACCGCCACCCGTTGGCATTATCACAAAAGTGTCTTGTTCGTCAAGTAGGCTATTAATTACAATTTCTTGTAATCCTTTAAAATGATTAAAACCGAAATATTTTTTTAACTCTAGATGGAGATTATGTTTCAATATTTGTTTAAAATTTAAATAAATTATTATAAGTCAATTGCCTTTATTAAATATATTATCTTGAAAAAAATTAGAGTCTGATAAAAATTTTGTTTTTTTGTATATAATAAATATAGTGTATAAGTAAATTATTAAAAAACTAAAACTAAAAAAATTTGAATTCAAATCAATCAATATTAAATATAATTAAAGAAACTATTGATTTACAGAGTAATAGCATCAGTGATTTAAATAAATATATAAATATTGATTTTGTTAATTCTATACAGCTGATTCTTAAATCAGAAGGAAGAGTCATTGTTAGTGGTATCGGAAAAAGTGCAATTATTGCACAAAAGATAGTAGCAACGTTTAATTCAACAGGAACTCCATCTATTTTTATGCATGCTGCGGATGCAATTCATGGAGATTTAGGTCTAATTCAAAAAAATGATGTAGTCATTTGTATTTCTAAAAGTGGTAATACTCCTGAAATTAAAGCACTTATCCCTTTTATCAAATCTAGTAACTCGAATAAATTAATAGCAATAACTGGTGATATTGATTCCTTTTTAGCATTAAATGCAGACTTTATTTTAAACTCTAAAGTTGAAAAAGAGGCATGTCCAAATAATTTAGCTCCGACTACTAGTACTACAGCCCAATTAGTAATTGGGGATGCCTTAGCGGTAACACTATTAAAACTAAGAGGTTTTGGATCTAAAGATTTTGCAAAATATCATCCAGGTGGTAGTTTAGGGAAAAAGTTATACTTAAAAGTAGAAGACATAATTAACACACAAGAAAAGCCAGAAATCAATATTAATTCAAACATTAGCAATGTAATAGTTGAGATGTCAGAAAAAATGTTAGGAGCAGTGGTTGTATTAGACGACAAAAAAGATATAAAGGGAATAATAACTGATGGAGATTTAAGAAGACAATTAGTGAAAAGCTTAGATATAGCAAAGGTTAAAGCTAAAGAAATAATGACAAAAGAACCTTTTGTTATTAACTCAAATACAATGGCGGCTGAAGCTTTAAAAATCATGAAATCAAAAAAAATATCTCATCTAATTGTTGAACAAAACAATAAATATTATGGAGTTATACATATACAGAATATTATTAAAGAAGGAATAATATAGAGATTATGAATAGCAGCAATGAAATGTCATTTATAGATCACTTAGAGGAACTCAGATGGAATATCATTAGATCATTGGTAGCCGTAATGATTATGGCTTGTGTGTGTTTTATCTTTAAAGAATTTATTTTTGATGTAATAATATTTGGTCCAAAAAAATTATCTTTCCCTACTTATAAATTTCTTTGTAACGCAGCAACTTTTGTAAATATAGAAACTAACTTTTGTGGAGAAGAATTTCCTTTTGTTATTCAAAACAGAACTATGGCTGGTCAATTCTCCGCTCATATTTGGACTTCAATAATAGGTGGTTTTATCATTTCTTTTCCATATGTGATTTATGAATTATGGAAATTCATAAGCCCAGGTATGCATGAGAATGAAAGAAAAAGATCAAGAGGATTTATCTTTATTTCTTCATTATTATTTTTTACTGGAGTTTTATTTGGTTATTATGTAGTTACTCCTTTCTCTATTAATTTCTTAGGCTCTTACCAAGTGTCCAAAGAAGTGTTAAATGAAATTGATCTAAGTTCATTTATAGGATTAGTTAGATCATCTTCATTAGCTTGTGGAATAGTATTCGAATTGCCTATAATTATGTATTTTTTAACAAAAGTAGGATTAGTAACTCCGGATATTTTAATTAGATATAGAAAATATGCTTTAATAGCTGTGTTAATATTAGCAGCAATAATAACACCTCCTGATGTTGCAAGTCAAATAATTGTTGCTATTCCAATATTAATTTTATATCAAATAAGCATATCCATATCCAGATTTGTAATAAAAAAGGATTTAAAAAAAAGTAAATGATATTAAGAGCTCAAAATTTAATGAAATCATATAGTGGGAAAAAAGTTGTAAAAGACATTTCATTAACTGTAAATCAAGGAGAAATAGTTGGGCTTTTAGGACCAAATGGCGCCGGTAAAACAACCTCTTTTTATATGATTGTTGGTTTAATTAAACCAAATGGAGGTAGTATTTTTCTAGATAATGAAGAAATTACTAGTTTTCCAATGTATAAGCGAGCTCAAAGTGGAATAGGGTATTTAGCCCAAGAAGCATCAGTTTTTAGAAAATTAAGTGTAGAGGATAACATTCTAAGCGTATTACAGCTTACAAAGCTTTCAAAAAAGCAACAATTAGAAAAAATGGAATCTTTGATAGATGAATTTGGATTAAACCATATTAGAAAAAATAGAGGGGATTTACTTTCAGGAGGAGAAAGAAGAAGAACTGAAATCGCTAGAGCATTAGCTACAGATCCTAGCTTTATTTTATTGGATGAACCATTTGCTGGAGTAGATCCAGTAGCTGTTGAAGACATACAAAGAATAATATCTAAATTGACAAAAAAAAATATAGGTATTTTAATTACAGACCATAATGTTCAGGAAACATTAGCAATTACCGATAGAACATATTTAATGTTTGAAGGGAGCATATTAAAAGATGGTAAACCCGAAGAGTTAGCTGAAGATGAAATGGTTAGAAAAGTATATTTAGGTCAAAACTTTGAATTAAGGAAAAAAAACTTAAACCTTTAAATAAAACATTTACCTCAGACTAAAAATTGATATCACAAAATATATCAAGAAAATTAGTGGTATTGATATATAGCCTAATAAAACAAGTAGTATTATAGAACTTAGTATTAAAAAGTAACGACTATTGTTTTCTTTATTAAATAAATAGTTATTAAATTTAAATGAAATAAATTTTAAATTTGAATTCATTAGAAAGCTTGAAATAATTACTAGGCTAATTAGGAAATATTTATTTATAATTAACTCTACAACAAAGGAATTAGTACTTAATTCTGATACAAGTAATAATGATAATATCATTATGGTATTTGCAGGAACTGGCAAACCTATAAAATAATTTTTAGGAGAATCTTTAATGTTAAAATTTGCTAACCTGTAAGCTGAAGCCATAGTAATAAAAAAAGCCAAATACGCAATCAATTCAGTAGAAATAAATGAAAGTTCTACAGCAGATGAGTTCTTAAATAATCTAAAAATAATTATACCTGGGACTAACCCACTTGTAATTAAGTCCGCTAAAGAATCTAACTCTAAACCTAATTTAGATTGAACATTTAGTTTTCTTGCCAAGAAACCATCTAATAAATCAAAAAAAATTCCCAAGCAAATAATTAATGTAACTGCATTAACATTAATATTATTTTCAAACAAAAATACTGTTGCTAAACACCCACAAAAAAGATTAGCAAGGGTGAAAAGGTTTGGAACATGTTTTATCATAATAATAATTTAAATGTAAAAGTAATAAACTAATTTTGTAATAATTATTATATACACAATAAGCTTTAGTTTAGTTTGTTTTTAAAGTATGAAAGTTTTTAAATTTTTAATATTCTTTTTTTTAGTCACAAGTTACTCTCAGAATAATTCAAAATACTCAAATGAGTTTATGAATATAGGAGTAGATGCTGCTTCAATTTCAATGAGTGGTGCAGTTACATCTTCAATAAGTGGGGTTAACTCTGGATATTGGAATCCTGCTGGACTAATAAATATTGAAAAAACGGAAATTTCTCTAATGCATTCTAATTATTTCGCAAACATTGCTAATTATAATTATTTAGCCTATGCCTCAGCCATTGATAAGCAATCTACAATTGGTTTTTCAATGATTAGATTTGGAGTGGACGATATACTAGATACAACTCAACTTATTGATGACCAAGGCAATATTAATTTTGATAGGATAAACTTATTTTCTGCGGTTGACTATGGATTTATTGTTTCATATGCTAGAAAAATGCTAACAAAAGATATTAGCTATGGTATTAATGCAAAAATAATTAGAAGAATTATTGGTGACTTTGCTACATCATGGGGTTTTGGTTTTGATATGGGTATTCAACTCAAAACTAAAAACAATTGGAAATTTGGATTAATGGCTCGAGACATTACAACTACTTACAACTCATGGTCTATAAATAAAAGTAGACTGAATGATATCCAAGATGCTATCGATGGTCAAAATCAAGAAGTTCCAAATTCAACTGAAATCACTATACCTAAAATTCAATTTGGAATTTCAAAAATTCACACTTTTAACTATGATTATAGCTTATTAACAAGTTTTGATTTAATAATGAAGTTTGAGCAAGATAATAGTGTGATTTCTACAGAATTCGCAAGTATAAACCCAGCAATTGGGCTAGAGCTTGGCTACACAGATTCGGTATTTTTAAGATTAGGATTAGGTAATTTTCAAAATGAAATTGAATTTGACAATAGCACTAACTTGACAATGCAACCAAATTTTGGAGTAGGATTCAAGTATAAAGATATAGAAATCGATTATGCATTTACTGATATTGGTGATCAAAGTGCTGCTTTATACTCTAATATATTTTCTTTAAAAGTTGATTTTAATATATTTAAATAAATTATGAAGAATATCATATTCACTTTTTTATTTTTTTTATCAACTACACTCGTTGGCCAGACTGTAGATTATACTGTAAGTGTACTAACTATTGGTCCTGGAAATTCTTTAAGTGATTCCTTTGGTCACAGCGCTATAAGAGTTCAGAGTAAAACAAAAAAATATGACCTTGTCTTTAATTATGGAGTGTATGATTATAATGATCCAAAATTCTACTCTAACTTTATTAAAGGTTATTTAAAGTACAGCTTAGGAGTTAGTTATTTTAAAGATTTCAAATCTAGTTATATTGCTAATAATAGGTATATAAAAGAGCAAGTTTTATCGTTACCAGATGATTTAAAAGAAAAGTTAGTCGATAAACTAATTTTTAATTCAAGACCAGAAAACAAAGATTATTTTTATGATTATTTTGATAATAACTGCTCAACAGTTATAAGAGACCTAATTAAAGATTTACTAAGTCAATACGGTTATGAAAATACATATAACTCAGCAGCTTCAAACAAGATCTCATACCGAAGTTTGATTTATGAAAATATAAACAAAAATTCCTGGGGTTCATTAGGTATTGATATATGCCTAGGTTCTTATATAGATCAACAAATAGATTCTGAAAAGCACACTTTTTTACCTGAATACTTATTTGAATATTTAAATTCATTTTATTACAGTTATTCAAACAATGATAAAATAATTGAAAGAGTTAAACTTGTAAAAAATATTAGATTTATAAATAAAGTTAAGGAAGTTGAAAAATCAACATTTAATATTTTTTTAACTTCTCCATTATTTGTTTTTATATTAATATTTACAGCTATATTCTTAATAAGTTACAGAAATAAAGAAAATAAAAAAATTCATTTAGCATTAGAATCTATTCATATATTAACCTCAATCATAGGTTATTTATTAATATTTTTATGGTTTTTTACAGACCACACTACAGCGGCATTTAATTATAATTTACTTTGGGCTAATCCAATGAATTTTATACTATTAATTAACGTACTTAATAAAAAATGGAAAATAGCATACCTAAAGTTATTACTATTGTCATTAATATTAATCGTGTTGCATTCTATAACAGGAGTTCAGGTTTTTAATATAAGTTTATATCCTCTATTTTTATTCCTTGCTTTCAGATATTTACAATTAATTAAGTATTACTCAAAAACCTGATGATTTATAAAGTTTTAAGATTTGTAAGTCATATTTTTAATTCTTCAAATCAATACTCTGTTCATTCACCTGTAGTTTACAAATTACTGACAGAATGTATTTATAAGGAGGAAAGGAAAATATTAAAAAAAAATATTCAATTTTTAAACTTGAGACTTGTTAATCTTTACAAAAAACAGTTTTTAATACATACAATTGATAATATATTGTCTAATAAAGTATCTGAGATTTTAGAAGCGAACGGCAGAAAGAAAGAAAACACGATTTTATTAATAAAAAATATAAAACTCAAGAATGAATATTCTTGCTGGAAAAAGTTAATTATAGGAAAAGAAATCCAGGTAAGTATAGATTTTTATTATTTTGGAATATTAATTTTAAAAGTTCATAAACTACAAAAACAAGATTATATAATTAGGTTATAATATTTGTATATTTAAACCAAGTAACAAGTGACTTATGAAAGTTTATACAAAAAGCGGAGATAAAGGAAAGACTTCATTAATTGGTGGAAAAAGAGTAGCTAAGGATGAAATTCAAATTGAAGCATATGGAACTGTCGATGAGCTAAACTCTAATCTTGGATTACTTAGAGATCATTGTACATCTAATGATGATAAAAGTTTTATTTTAAACATTCAGGAAAACTTATTTATTATAGGATCATTGCTAGCGATAGACTACTCTGGCGAAAAAGAAAATAATCCAATTAAATTTTCTAGCGAAAAGACTGATCTTATTG